>DASTCZ010000078.1:0-3842 GCA_035710585.1 Candidatus Acidiferrales bacterium
CCTTTCCAGGCTGTGTTGCTCGATACCGGCCAGGTCTACTACGGAAAAATCGAAGCGCTCGACTCTCCGTATCCGATCTTGCGCGACGTCTACTACGTCCAAAGCTCGACCGATCCCTCCACCAAGCAGACGACCAACGTCTTGATCCGCCGCGGAAAGGAATGGCACGGCCCCGAATTCACCGTGCTCAACGCGCGCCACATCGCCATGGTCGAGCCCGTCGGGCCCACCTCAAAAGTTGCCGGACTCATCGTCGAGGCTCAGCAGAAGCAGAAGTAGCGAGGATAGAACCGCTCCATGTTCGGCTACTCCACTATAAAACACCCGCATCCGCATCGAGTTGTCAATGCGAGGTGCTAAATGATATCGAGTTGCCACCACCTGAATGGGGCGGCAGTCGAAGCATCCACCCGGTGACGGCTGAATAGAGAGATCAGCGAAGAATTAGCTAGAAGGATTTAGCACGCTTCGTGGATCAGTGATCCTGCTTAATTATGTTCTGCCCTCTTCTTAGATCTGCTTTTTTCGGAGTCATTTATCTTGCGCGGGGTTTCGTACGAATTCGTATCCCACACCGCGAACCGTTAGCAGATGGCGGGGGTGCGATGGATCTCGCTCAATGTACCTTCGCAGGCGCACCATGAAATTATCGATGGCTCGGGTATCGGTATCCTCCCGCAAATGCCAGACGGCCTCCAAAATTGCCTTGCGGGACACAGGACGCCCGCTGTTTTGGATCAGATAGCGGAACAGTTCCGCTTCCATCAGCGTGAGCTGAGTGACGTTGCCGCTGGTTTGCAGCCGCAAGTTTTGAAAGTCAACGAGCGTGTCTCCAAATGCATAGGTTTCTTGCGAATCGTTGGTTTGCCGAGTAGAGCTTGCGGATGGGGCGGGAGAATCTCGCGACCACTTTTTCCTGCGCAGCAGACTTTCGATTCGCGCAATCAGAATGGCGAGGATAAACGGCTTCGGCAAGTAGTCATCGGCGCCCGATTCAAATCCCTTCAGCACATCCTCGGGCCGGCCCCGTGCCGTCAGCATTAACAACGGAATGTAGTTTCCGGCTTCTCGCAATTCTCGCGCGACGGTGAAGCCGTCCTTGCCGGGGAGCATCACGTCCAGCACGAGAGCGTCGAAGCTTTCGTCGTCTTTCAGCAGGCGCCGAAGCACGTCTTCGCCATTATCGAGGACTTGCACGGAATGACCTTCGGCGTCGAGATTGAATCGAAGGCCCTCGGCCAGATGAGCTTCATCTTCAACAACGAGGATGCGGCTCATACTCGAAAGAACCGAGGAAGGCGAATCACAAAAGTGCTGCCCCGGCCTTCGCCGGCACTCTCCGCATACGCCTCTCCGCCATAGCGCCGGACTACGGATCGCACGATGAAGAGACCGAGGCCGGTACCTTTGACATGGCGGGTCTTAGGCGTCTGTACGCGGTGGAAACGGCTGAAGATACGCTTGATCTCGCCGCGTGGGATGCCAATTCCCTTGTCTCGCACGCGCAACGCGATGGTGTCAAGGTTTGGAGTCTGGAAGTCGACGACGATATCTTTCGTTTCTCCGGAGTATTTAACTGCGTTGTCAAAAAGGTTGCAGATCACCGTGCGGAGTTCCTCGGAATTTCCAAGGACAAAAAATTGGTCGCGCGGGGCGTCGCAAAATCGCAGTGCCTCTGGCCCGAGGTGATGGCGCAAGCGAGTGAGCTCCATCGCATCTGTCACCAGAGAGGTTAATTCTACTTCCTTCCAATTGTCCCGACCGCTCTTTTGGCGCACTTCGCCCGCTTTTAGAACCTGCTCGACCGTGCCCAGAAGCCGGTCCGTGTCATTAAGCATGATGCGGAAGAATTCTCTCCGTTGTGCGTCATCGAGCTGCCGGCTTTCGAGTGTCTCCAAATAAAGTCGAATCGAGGCGATAGGTGTCTTGAGTTCGTGCGTCACCGCATTCAGGAAACTGTCCTGCCGTTCGTTTCTCCGGATTTCGCGCACGAGAAATACTGTATTGACCACAAGCCCCGCGATGATGACGCAGAAGAGAATCACCCCCAGCACAAGCGGAGCGACTCGGCGACCGTTCAGCACAATCCAGCCAACATTTGCAACGACCGTCAGTGCGACCAGACAGATGCCGAGCGTAATGAAGAACACGATCGCTTTTGTGCGACTCGTAATGCGCATGGGCCTACCGCTTAGATGATAGTCGAGAGGGATTCTGCGGAACAGGAGTTAAGTACGGATGCTCGCCGATCACGCGACGTCGAACGCGCGCAATCGGGAGGCGTCTAATCTCCCGAGGTCGTGGGCAAGAGAACGCGAGCTTCGGGACGTTCCGACGAAATAACGTGACCCTCGGACGTTTTCTTTGTTGTAGGGAGTTTGATGTCCCATGCCAAGCCGAGCCGTCGCAATGCGGCGATTCCGTACCAGTTCACATCAATTTCATACCACGCGAGTCCGTGCCGCGCCGCTTGCGGCAATGCGTGATGGTTATTGTGCCAGCCTTCGCCGAAAGTCAGCATCGCCACCACAAAACTATTGGTCGAAGTATCTGCGGTCAGGAAACGCCGCGAACCCCACATGTGCGTCGCTGAGTTCACGAGCCATGTGGAATGCAGACCAATCACCGTCCGCAAAAAGACTACCCACAGCACGCAGGACCATCCTCCGATCGCAAACGCTGCCAATCCCAGGGCCGCGATCGGAATCCAGTGCCATTTGCTGATCCAAACATGGAATTTGTCTTTGCGAAGCTCCGGAACGAAAGGAAGGAGTTCCCCTGAACTGTTATGTATGGTCCTACCTGTCAAAATCCACCCCATGTGAGCCCACAGGCCACCGTCTCGAGGCGAATGTGGGTCGCCTTCCTTGTCAGTGTTTTGGTGATGAATGCGGTGCGTTGCTACCCAACCGATCGGCCCTCCTTCAAGGGTGAGCGTGCCGCAGACCGTCAAAACGTATTCAACCCACTTCGGTGTCTTAAAGCCGCGATGCGTCAGGAGCCGGTGATAGCCCATCCCAATACCGGGACTTCCCGCGACCCAATACACAATGGCCGCAAATACGAGCGCTTTCCATGTGAAAAAGAATAGGGCTGCGATGGCACCGGCGTGAAATCCGCAAATAAAGAGGGTCGTAATCCAATTGATTGGCTGGGTGAACGATTTGTCGCGTTCGAAGAGACTCATAATGTTCGAGGATCCTAACTCCCCTTGTCTGGCCGTCGATCACCACCGTAGCACGCGGAGGAGAATGTCTCTGTAATACTTGTGTAATTGTTGACGGGCGATTGCGAATCCGGAATGCGCCGTGAAAATGGGCATCTGCATCGCGGATTCTCATCGGAGAGACTGATCCGCCAGTTGTACGCAATCACGCGGCGGCGTAATGTGCTGTTGTGAAACTCTCTGTCCCGTTCGTCGATGGCGGGACGCACGCAATGACAATTTCTTCAGCGGTTCAGATCGAAGCTTTCGAGCCGGCGATGGTTCGCGTCCCAGAGGGCTGGTTCTCGATGGGTTGCGATACCGGACGCGACGACGAAAAGCCTGTGCATCGCGTTTGGGTTGACGCGTTCGAGCTCGCCGCGTATCAGGTCACAAATGAGGAATATGCGCGTTTTCTCGCCGCGAATCACCATCCTCCGCCGAAATGTTGGAGCGACCCGGCCTTCAGTTCTCCGAAATTGCCTGTGGTCGCCGTCTCATGGCATGAAGCCGAGAAATATTGCGAATGGTTGAGCGGCCTAACCGGCAAGTTCTATCGCTTGCCAACCGAAGCCGAGTGGGAACGTGCGGCTCGCGGTGGCGTCGAAGGCGCGCTGTACTCGTGGGGAAATGAACC
>DASTCZ010000079.1:0-6587 GCA_035710585.1 Candidatus Acidiferrales bacterium
GTGAAGCTGCAGATGGCAGGGCTTTCCGGCGGGCACAATCGAGTTGTCATGCGCGGCTCTGCGGAAAGCGGGAAATTTTCGGCCTTTTATTTTCGTGACGGGAACTTTATCGCTGTCGATTCGGTGAACCGCCCGCTCGACCACATGATGGGCAGAAAACTCTTGAGTGCGGGCGTTTCACTCACTCCGGAACAAGCATCTGACGAAGGTTTTGATTTGAAAGCGCTGGCCCGCAGTAGCGCGCGCGGCGGTCCAAACTAACTTCGGCTCCGACTACGTATAGTTCGAACAACATCCTCGCGGTTCAACGAGCGACCCACAGATATCGCCAGAGCATGAATTGGCTCAGCCCCCATAAGAATGCAAACGATAGGTAGCGCGAAAAGATAAATCGCGGGGCGAGAACGTAGACGACTGCGCCGAGATACGCGGCGATCTGCAGAACGTAGCGGTCGAAAAACGGAACTTCTCCACCGATCGCGAATTGCTCCGCCATAAAAAGCAAAACCACCAGTGCGGCGAACATCGCCGGCGGGCATTGGAGAATTTCATGTCGCCGGCGCGAGCACTCACGAACAAATTGAATCGCGTTGAAGATCGCAATCGCGGAGAGCGCTCCAAACACGATGCGGCTGCCCCAAGGCAGACGGTCGGCCAACGCGACGAAGGAGTGGATCGGTCCCGGCTGCAAAACCTGCGGCATTGCGATCGCGGCGCTGATTCCCGCGATCGCGGAGATCGCAATCGCGCGCCAGCCCCGCGTGAAATTTCGCGAGAGGCCGAAAGGAAAAGTGAAAGGAAGCAGATAAATCGCGATACACAATGCCGCGATGACCGGCCGGAGCAAGCTCACCCCGAGATGTGAATGGACGCCATAATTCGAACCGGCGGCGCTCAGAGGACTCGACAGCCCACCCCAAATGCGAAAAAGCACCGCGATAGGAGCAAGAGCGGCAAGAAAGGATGCCGCGACGACGATCGTCCAGCCGCCGCTCGTCGAATTCGAGCTCCTGCGCTGAAAGAGGGAATAGAGAGCGAAAAGCGCAGCCGCGCCGACAGCGGCAAAATAGTATTGCCGGCAGGTCACGGAAACGCCGAGCAAGAAACCGCCGACGAACAAGGCCGCGGCCGATTTGATGGACAGTTTTTTCGCAGAGACGCCATACACCCACAGCATCGACCCGGTTAGCGCGAAAAGCAGCGCCGGTCCTTCCGTCAGCAGGGTTGCTGTCGCCGTCATCGCGTGCGGAAAAATCAGGGCAAAAAACAACGCCACATACCATATTTCTGGCGATTCGGTGCGCGGAGCGACGACAAACACCGAGGCGCCGAGCAGAAGCCAGCTGGCAAGAATCGCAATTCGAGCCGCGGTGAGTCGATTGTCCGGCGCTGCAACACGCATCGGCAGCGCCGCAAGGATCAGCCCGGTCGGCCCCATCGCGTTGATGTGCGCGCGAAGCGTGCTAAGCGAAACGCCCGCTGATGCGTAGCGGGTCGCATCAACCATCAGGTACGGTTCGTCGTATACAGGACGCTTGACGCTGGCGATGAAGAGCAACGCGGAGACACAGTTTAGCGCGAGTGCGCACAGCGCCAGCTTGCGAATCAGCCCGAGATTAGCGCTATCGCGCAAGACTGACGAGCCATTCAGCCCGCCGTCCGCATGAGAAGGCATGTGGGCTGAACTTTAACATGCCGCTGAATCTACTGTTGCGCGGCCTCCGTCGCGGCCGCAGCCGGCGCTTGGTTCCAAGAGGGCGGCGTCTTGCCCCATAAATGCTGCACAAAGAAATCGAAGCGTTTGTGGTCTCCGTAAGCCGCATACTTGTCCCCGCGCGCGGCCGGATGATCCGCGCCGGGCACCACGAGCAGATCGAAATTCTTGTTGTGTTTCATCAGCTGCGAGACGACCTGCATCGTGGACGACGGATCCACGTTGGTATCAAGCTCTCCGACGATCAGAAGCACGTCTCCCTTTAATCTCCACGCGTTATCGACATTCGACGACGCGGAGTACTGCGGCCCGATGGGCCAGCCCATCCATTGTTCGTTCCACCAGATTTTGTCCATGCGATTGTCGTGACAGCCCGCGTACGACACCGCGACTTTGTAAAAATCGGGATGAAAGAGAAGCGCGGCGAGCGAGTTCTGTCCGCCTGCAGAGCCACCATAAATTCCGACGCGTGAAACGTCGTACCACGGATACTTTGCGGCCACAGCCTTATGCCACAAGATGCGGTCGGGGAATCCAGCGTCGGCGATGTTCATCCACGCGACGTCATGAAATGCCTTGGAGCGGTTCGACGTGCCCATCCCGTCGATCTGCGCGACCGCAAAGCCGATTTCCGCCTGCGCCATCATCGGCGAATACACCATGAAGGATTTGGGCACGAATGAGCCGTGAGGCCCTGCGTAGATGTATTCGATCACGGGATATTTCTTGTTCCCGTCGAAATTCGTCGGATGGAAGAGCACGCCCCAGATGTCAGTCTTTCCATCGCGGCCTTTTGCGGAGAACACTTCAGGCGGCTTCCAGCCGGCTTTGATCAGCTCGGACGCATCGCCGCGTTCGACAGTGGCGGCGACCGAATTGTCGGCAACATTTCTGACGACCAGCGTCGGCGCTAGATCAACGCGAGAGTACGTCTCGGCAAAATACTTTCCATCGAAGGAATACGCGCCGGTGTGATTCGCTTCTTCGGGCGTCAGGCGCGTGAGGCCGGTGCCATCGAAATTGATGCGGAAATAGTTCGCAAAGTAGGGATCCTGGCCTGCCACTGTACCGCCGGCGCAGAACCAGATCTGGCGCTTCTCGTCGTCTACGCGCTCGATGCCGCGCACAGCCCACTCACCGTGGGTGATTTGATTTTTCACCGCTCCGGTTGCGCCGTCATAGAGGTAGAGGTGGTTCCAGCCGTCGCGCTCAGACATCCAGATGATTTCCTTGCCGTCGTCAATATCGTGACGGTAGCGTTTTCCTGCACTCAGAGTGTCGTTCGCGAGGCTGTAATAGAAAAACGTCTTTGGCTCTTCAGAAATAATCGCCCGCGCGGCGCCGGTCTCGGCATTTACTTCGATCACGCGGTAGATCTGGTGTCCTCGCTGGTTGTATTCAAATGTGAGCGAGCGCCCGTCTTTCCCCCAGACCAGCGGCGTCAAATCGAAAGGATTCGGAAACAGCGCGTTGCTCACAGTCGTTTCGCGCTTCGAGGCCATGTCGAAAATCGCGGGCTGCTGCAGATCGAGCGTGTCGCCCGGCTTCGCGTAGAAAAGCTCCAGAGACTTTGGCTGGACCTGGTCCTCCGGGGAGGATTCCACGTAGTGAACCTCGCGGTGATATCCGGGCCGCACGCGGTAGGCCGCGATCTTCTTCGAATCCGGCGACCACACGACCGAGGAAAGCTCGTAATAATTCCCTTCCGAGCCGTCTGTGCTCAGGATCGTGAGTTGGCGCTCGCCCGCCGGGCGAACGGCGATGTTGTAATTATCGATCACGGCTTCCCATTTGCCATCCGGCGAGAGCCGCGAAGCGTCTGGAGGCCGCCGAGCGCCGGGCGTGCCGAATCCTTGTCCGACGCCGGGAAACATGTCCTGCTTCGTGCACACCGAATCCGCGACCGTGCAGCGATACCTTTGCGCCGAGATAGTCGCGACAAATGCTTTTCCGCTGCCATCGAACTGCACTGTTTCAAACGGCAGCTTCTTAGCGTCGAGCTTTTCGCCGGAAAGCCTCGAAAGCGACGCGGCGATCGCTGCCTGGTCAAACGCCGCCTTTTTTTCTTTCGTTTCCGCGTCAAAGATCACGAACTCGTACTGGCCGTGCGAAATCCTGCGATACCAGAAGCGGTCCGATTGACCGATCCACGTGGGTGCGCCGGCGATATCGATCGCCGCCGCGTCGTATTTATCTTGCAGCGCCTTTGCTCGCGCGTAGTCGGCCGGCGCTCCCTGCGCCGATGCCGGAGTGGCAATCACAAGCGATACCCAAAACACGATAGCGGCGCAGGCCGCTATACACAGGATTCGTCTTCTCATCTTCGCTCCTCGTCGCGGACGATCCGTACACCTCGATCGCCGGAGATGATATCGGCTGCGCAACGCGCAGCAAGCCCCAATTGAACGCGACTTATATTCCACGCCGCGATCTCGATCAAGTTTTTCAAAGCTATCTGTTGCGGAGAGCCGCGTGTAAATGGAGATCAGAAGAGGTTTGTCTGGGGATTTTCCAGGCGGAGAAGTTTTTCCTTGATGGGCAGCCCTCCGCCAAATCCGGTAAGGCTCCCGTCACTGCCGATCACTCGATGGCACGGGATAATAATGGGAATCGGATTTTGTCCGTTGGCTAGCCCAACGGCGCGCGCCGCGTCCGGCTTGCCGATGTCGCGGGCGAGTTCGCCGTATGAAATAGTGTTGCCGTACGAAATTGACCGCAGCCGATTCCACACCGCCAGCTGAAATTCCGATCCATCGAGAGCCAGCGGTAGATCGAACTCGCGAAGCTCGCGAGCGAAGTACGCACGCAACTGGCGCTGAATTTCGCGGAACGGTGCAGCACCTGATTTCCAGCCGGGACGTGGCCGCATCGCGCGACGGCTGGAGGCAAAGCTCACGAAGTGAAGAGCGTCGTCTGTACCCGCCAGAAAGAGCGGTCCTACAGGGCTCTCTATCGAGGTGAAATAAATTTGCTTTTCGGATTGTCTGGCGACTTGAGTGGCGGTTGCGCTCATGAACCTATTCTGACTTGAAATGAGGACGAACAGCTATCCGTTTCTTGCGTGAACTGAACCGCCAGTCTGTGTTCGACGGGCTCAAGGTCCGAGGTCGATTTCCGGAGACATAGTCGAGCTGCTTCAAGGACCGGCCGGCTTCGGCTTTTCGCCGTCGAGCCACCAATTTCCGCCGAGGTGGCCGCTCTGCCAAAATCCAGCGACCGTTTTCTCGAATGTCGCGCGGAGCATATCCGCAAACGTCTTCAACTTCGCGTCGGTCACCGCCGCGTCCCACGTACCCGAAAATGATTGCCCGCTCTGCGTGCGTGCCGTCCAAGTGCCATGCCAACGCATACCGGTTTTCCTTGCGGACCATGTTCCTTCGAGCGTCACTTCGTGCAGGTCGTTTCGAAGCGTCCAGTAGCCGTGCGCCGAATTCGGATCGCGCGAATCAATCGCGGCCGTCCAAGATCCTCGAAACACCTGCGATTTTCCAGCGCTCGCGGTCCAAATTCCCTGCAGTGAAGGCGTAGATATCTGCCCCGCTGAAGACACCGTCAGTAACGCGATCGCGAGCGTGGCAACATAAATCCGGACTATCGCAGCCAAAGTTTTGCCCTGCAATTGGCCGTCGGCGAGCGCTAGCTTTGAACCCGCAAACGCGCGCCGATTTGTATCCCACGAAAATCGTGCGTCGATAATCAACTTACTTTTCCTCGGCTCCTCCCGAACACGTCCTCCAACCGGCTATCGCGGCCACTGCGGCGCGAGTGTCTTTTAGAAGCGTAGCCGGGTCCTTCGATTCCAACTCAGCGTGCTGCGAGTTCAACGTTAGGTGACCTGTCGCTCCGCCTGAAAGGACAAAGGCCCGCTCCGCTGATGGTTCGTAGGCTCCAGTCTGAGATATGTAGGTCAGAAACAAGAGGTATTGGGAGCCGGAGCGGAAATCCTTGAAGTTATCGTCTATCGCATGGACGGTGCGGCCATTCATGTTGAGTTCCCCACCGGGACGCGTGACAACGATCGCGCTGCCAACATCAATGGGTCTCGTTGCGTTGTTCTTGAGTGCCTGTCGGACCAGCATGGCCCAATCGGTGTAAAGGAAATTCTCATCGCCGTTTAAGTGGGACGTGCCGGAACCTGCGGTCACGAGAGCGACTAGGTCAGCACTGCATGCCCAAGCTTTCAACCGATATGGTGGATAGCCAGATTGGTTCGCGGGACCACCCTCGAGGCCCGAGACGTGAGCGTAGTGAACGTCCACATCGCCGGTGCTCTTCGAGAGTCTATCGGGGATCTTATCGATCAGACCGACCGAGAAGAGATGACCGTGCACTTGATCTACTTGATCGGGGTTCAGTTTTAATTCGGGTGCGGTCGTGTTCTGCGCGCACACAGCGCCACAGAGAGTCATACACAACAGAATTCGGATAGACTGCCATGATAATTCTGCCTGTCGCGTCATCGTCCTTGCCTCTGCAAGGCGAGACGCGTTCTGGAAGAGTCTGGTTGCGCTTCACATAACGAATGAAGCGCGACTGTGAGAGATTGGCAAGAACGAACTCACAGTAGAATTTGCTAATTAATCGTAAGAACTGCTACCAGAGCAGACGTCGACAAAAGCAACGGCTTGGCAGCCGACGGCAAGAAGGATCTAAGCTGGCGATTTTGGGCACGCGCCGTCTCTCCGGTTCAAATCTTATTCGGTTTCAATCGACGATGAACATCTATACGCAAGCGGTTCCGAGTGCGCCGCGTGAGGCAAACAGTAAAGTCGTTCGGCTCCTGCTGCCAGCGCAGGTAGCCTGACGTTAATGGCCCCCCTGTGGCCCCTCGAAAAATTGCAACTTCATTATTCAGAAGGAGATGTTGGTAGGG
>DASTCZ010000080.1:0-5895 GCA_035710585.1 Candidatus Acidiferrales bacterium
CTTGCATGCCAAGTGCTCTTCGTGGCGGAAACCGAAAGCAAGCGCGTTTCCGCGCTGCTGAACGAAACGAAAGATGCGCCCGTGCTGACGATCGGCGATAGCGAAGATTTTGTCCTCCAGAACGGAGGAATGATCGGTTTCTGCCTCGAAAACAACAAAGTCCGTTTCGATATCAACGTGGTGGCCGCAAGCCGCGCCCGAGTCAAGATCAGCTCGCGCCTGCTGCTGCTCGCGAAAATTGTGGTTGGAAATCAGGTGCCGAAATGAGCGGTCCATTCCGCAACGTATCCATTCGCCTGAAGTTGACGGTGCTGGTTCTCGCCGCTTGCTCCTTCGCCCTTCTGCTCTCGTGCGCCGGATTTGCCGTTTACGAACGCCACAGTTTCTACGCCGCAAAGGAAAACGAGCTCGCGGCTTTGGCCGAAACGCTCGGCGCGAATTGCGCCGCCTCCCTGACGTTCAACGATTCGAACACCGCTACGGAGATTCTTGGCGGGCTCAAAAGTGGGCGGCACGTCATTGCGGCATTTCTCTTCGACAATCGCGGGGCGATATTTGCGTCTTACCGGCGCCTCGGATCGGAGTCGTTTCCGCCCCCCGAGCCTTCTGCCGAAGGCGCTCGCTCCGGTTCGGGAAAGATCATGCTGTTCCGCACCGTCCGCTTGTCGAGTGAACAGGCGGGCTCGATCGCAATCATCACAGACACTGGCGAAATCCGGGAGAAGCTTGCCCAGCAAGCAAAGATCGCCCTGCTCGTGCTCCTGCTGTCCATCGCTGCGACTTACGTCCTTTCATCGTCGCTGCTCGTTGTGCTGACCCGCCCGATTCTCGACCTCGCGCGCATCGCTGGCCGCATCTCCAATAAAGAGGATTACTCACTGCGGGCGCCGAAACGCTCGAATGACGAGCTCGGCACGCTCGTGGGTGCGTTCAACACCATGCTCGATCGCGTCCAGCAACGGGATGCCGCGCTTTCCGCGATGAACGACGAGCTCGAGCTGCGCGTCGAGCAGCGGACGGCCGAGCTTCGAAAGGAAGTCTCTGAACGCAAACAGGCGGAAGACCAGATGCGCATCGCAAAGGATGCGGCGGAAGTAGCCAGCCAGGCCAAGAGCGAATTCCTCGCCAACATGAGCCACGAGATCCGCACGCCGCTCAATGGCGTAATCGGAATGACGGACCTGGCGCTTGACACCAAGCTCGATGCCGAACAGCGGGAGTATCTCGAAACGGTCAAAATTTCCGCCGATTCCCTTCTCGGCGTCATCAACGACATTCTCGACTTTTCGAAGATCGAAGCCGGAAAAATCGAGCTCGAAACCTACACGTTCAATCTGCGCGATCTTGTCGAGCAGACGCTGCGCACGCTGGCGCTCCGTGCCGATGAAAAGGGTCTCGAGCTCTTGTGCGAGATCGCTCCAGATGTTCCCGAGACGGTCGAAGGCGATTCCGCGCGCATCCGCCAGGTGATCGTCAACCTCGTCGGCAATGCGATCAAGTTCACGCACGAAGGAGAAGTGTCGCTCTGCGTTAAGCTGCAATCCCGCTCCGGAGAGCACTGCACGCTGCTCTTCACCGTCGAAGACACCGGCGTCGGAATTGCGCCGGAAAAACAAACGCTCATCTTTGAGCCCTTCTCGCAAGCAGACACCTCCACCACGCGCAAGTACGGCGGCACGGGCCTGGGCCTCACGATTTCGGCGCGGCTGATCTCCATGATGGGCGGAACGATCTGGCTGGAAAGCGAACTGCACCGCGGCACGAAGTTTTTCTTCACCGTCAGAATGCGAACTTCGCACGCGCCGCAGGAAACCGGCGCGGCTTCGCCTCCGGAGATTCTCCGCGCTGTGCGCGTGCTGATCGTTGACGACAATCGCACCAACCGGCGAATTCTCACCGGCATGCTTTCGCGTTGGGAAATGTCGCCACACTCCGTCGAAGGCGCGGACGCAGCGCTCCGCGAACTCGCGCGGACGAGCGACTCGACGGACGCTTACGGCCTCATCTTGATGGACATGCACATGCCGAACGTCGATGGCTTCACTCTGATCGAGCAGATTCGCGAGAAATACAAGCACGCCGCGCCGACGATCATGATGCTGACTTCCGCCGATCATCGCGGCGACACGGAGCGCTGCAAAAATCTTGGGGTCGCCGCCTACTTGATCAAGCCGATTCGTCAGTCGGAATTACGCGAGGCGATCGCAAAAGTCCTGGGCGCAAAAGAGCAGCATCGCGCCATTCCTCTCGTCACGCGATACTCGCTCCACGACGAGCGCGATCCCGTGGAAATTTTGCAGATTCTCGTCGTCGAAGATAACCCCGTGAATCAGCGCCTCGCCGTGAGGCTGCTGGAAAAGCGCGGCCATCGCGTCTCAATCGCGGGAAACGGCCGCGAAGCTCTCGCAGAGCTCGCGAAGCGCGATTACGATCTCTCTCTCATGGACATGCAAATGCCCGAAATGGACGGATTCGAAGCCACCGCCGCCATTCGCGAACGAGAAAAACAAACGGGCAGTCATCTTCCGATCATCGCCCTCACCGCGCACGCGATGAAAGGCGACGAGGAGCGTTGCCTCGCTGCAGGCATGGATGGATATCTTTCCAAGCCGATTCGCCCGCAGGAACTCGATGCCGTTCTCGCTTCCCACGTCAGAGCAAAGATCGAACACGCACACCAGGTCGAAGCGCTAAAACGCTAGCCCGCGCTCAGCGCTCCAAATCTCGTCGGCAGCCCGAAAATCCGCATCAGCAGCCCATCGAGTAAGCGGTCCGGCAGAATCAACGGCAATACGGAAAGCAGCAACGAACCCTTGCCCACGCGGTACCTCGCGCGCGGATGCTCCGCCGTCAACGCGTGATGTACCGCGCGCGCAACGACGTCCGGCGGGCTGCCCTTCATTTCCTTCTCGTAAGCGCGTTTGTTCGCCGCCCGCAACATTCCTCCGTATTCTTCGGCGCCGCGCGCGGGCAGCCGGCGAATCACTCCTTCGACATCTCCCAGCGTCTTGTCCACCGCGGGTGTGCGAATCGATGCCGGCTCGATCGTGCTTACGGCAATGCCAAACGGACGCAGCTCCAGCCGCATCGCATCGCTCAGCAACCCAAACGCTGCTTTGCTTCCGTTGAGCAATCCGCCAAACGGAATTCCAAAATGTGCGCCGACCGAGCTGATGTTTACGATTCTTCCGTTCGCCTGGCGGATCGACGGCAAAAATGCCGCCGTAACTTCAATCTGTCCGAATACGTTGATTTCGAAGCTGTCCCGCAAGTCCTCAGGCGACACGTATTCGACGGGCCGGATTACGCCCACGCCGGCGACATTGACGAGGCCGTCCAGTCCTCGCCCGTCGAGTTGCGAGGAGACGGCCGCCGCCGCGCTGGAAATTGCCGCGCGGTCACGCACATCCAGAATGAGCGGCACGAGGTTCTGCGGAAAATCCGCTCGCAGCTTTTCACCGTCCGCCGGTTTTCGCACGGTCGCAAACACCTGCCAGCCGTCCGCAACCATTCGTACGACCGACGCGCGGCCGATGCCGCTCGATGCCCCTGTGATGACAACTGATTTTTTTCTGTGCTCTGCCATTCCTCTGTCCAATCGACGGCAAGTTTCGCCGTACCTCGGTTGGATGTAATGCCTTTCTGAAATGGCACGAAGTAAATTACAGGCGGAATTGAGAATTATTCGTGGCGGAGCGCCACGAGCGGATCCACTCCCATCGCACGCCTCGCGGGCAGATAGCCGGCCAGCGCCGCCACCGCAATCAGTCCCGAAGCAACGGCGGCAATCGTGAATGGATCGTTCGGTGAGATGGCGAACAACATGTGCGCCACCAGGCGCGACGCAGCCAGCGCGGCCGGAATGCCCAGCGCAAGTCCCCACGCAGCCAGCAGAAGAGTCTCGCGAAATACCATTCGCAAAATCCCGCCGCGGGAGGCGCCCATCGCGACGCGAATGCCGATCTCGCGCGTGCGGCAGGATACCGAATACGAGATCACGCCAAAAATTCCGATTGCTGCCAGCACGACGGCCATCGCTGCGAAGAGGCCGATCAATTCCGTGCGGAACTTCGGCTCCGCGACGTTGGCGGAAAGCGCTTCAGGCATTTTCGAGATGTCGCCGATGGGCAGGTCCTTGTCGATCGCGAGCACGTCTCTCCGGATCGCACTTATGACGGTAGCGGGAGGAAGGCTGGAGTTGACGACGAGGTCGCCTCCCCAGAACGGGACCTGCGCGAACGGCATGTACATCATTGGCTTAGGATCTTCGCCCAGGCTGGAATCGCGGATATCCGCGGCGATTCCCACGATTCCACGTGCAACTTCTGGATTGCCGGGGAAAGAGAAAGAGATCTGATTGCCGATTGGGTTCTCATCCGGGAAATAGATCCGCGCGAATGCGGCGCTGATGACGGCGACTCGCGGCGACGCGATTACGTCGTCGTCCGTGAAAAACCGGCCGCTAATGAGGGGAATCCCCATCACGTGAAGATAATTGGGAGTCGCGGCAACATATTTCCCTGTGCGCGATTCGCCCGTGGTTGCTGGCCTGCCCACGATTTGAAATGGCACAGTGATTCCGCGATCGGCAAGTGGCGTCGGCACGACCCAAGCGGCGTCGCGCATCCCCGGCTCCGCCTGCACGCGCGCGAGCAGATCGCCAGTAAATCCCAGCCATTGCTGCGGCGTCCGGTATTGCGCGCGTGGCAACGAAATGTTTGCTTTGACGATGTGCGCGGTCTCGAAGCCCGGGTTGACGGACGTCAATTTCGAGAAGCTGCGGATCAGCAAGCCTGCGGCGACGAGAAGCACCGTCGCAAGCGCTATTTCGGCTCCGGCGAAGATGCGGCGCGCACGACGGCCTGCGGATCCCTCGCCCGCGCGAGCGCCGCTTTCCCGAAGAGTCTGCTGCGGATCTGACTTCGCGGAGAGAAACGCCGGCACGAGCCCGAACAGAATAATCGCCAAAAGCGAAATCCCCAGCGCGAACGCCAGAACGACGTGATCTACGCGAATTGGATTCGGCTGCGGGACGCTCTTCGGGAGCAACGCAGTGAGCACGCCGACGCCCCAATACGCAAGGAGTGTGCCTGCTCCTCCACCAAGGATTCCCAGAATCGCCGTTTCACTGAGCAATTGCCGCACGACACGGCCGCGGCTCGCGCCCAGCGCGATTCGGATGGCAACCTCCTGGCTGCGAGTAGTGGCGCGAGTGAGGAGAAGATTCGCGAGATTCGCGCAAGCGATGACGAGAACGAGCCCGACCGCGCCGAGCAGCACCAGCATCGGAGTCCGCGCGTCTCCGACCAGAAGTTTTTGGAGAGGCATTACATCGATTTCCCATCCTGCATCTTCCGAAGGAAACTGCTTCGCGAGCCGCTCGCCGATCGCTTTCAACTCGGCTTGAGCTTCCGCGATTGAAACCCCTGCCTTGAGCCGCCCGGTGGTGAGAAGCCAATGCCGCGCGCGGAGGTTCATCCAGGATTCGAACTGCGGATCCTGCCCAACCGGAATCCAGATTTCGCGTGCGCTGGAGACGAGCGGAAAGCTGAAATTCGACGGCATGACGCCGACGATCGTGTACGCGCGCTTATCGAGGTTGATCGAGGCACCAATTACGCCGGGATCGGCGGCGAAAACGCCGCGCCAGACACTCTCGCCGAGAATCACGACGTTAGCCGCGCCCGGTTTGCCGTCTTCCGGGCGGAACGCACGGCCGAGAATCGGCTGCTGTTCGAAGACGCTGAACAGTTCCGCCGTCACGTCGGCCACGCGAACGATAAACGGGTCGCCGCGGCCCGTCAGTGTAAGTTCGTGCCCCGAAACGCCGGTCATGCCGCTGAAGTCGGTGTCCTGGGCGATCACGTCCTGCAGATCGAGATAGGAGAATCCACC
>DASTCZ010000081.1:0-5663 GCA_035710585.1 Candidatus Acidiferrales bacterium
ATGATCCCATGCCTACCGGCAGGCAGGCCGTCAGGCGTCGAGGGGGTGGTACCCCCCTGTGGTTTGGCGGAAGATGAAGAAAGGAAAGGGGTTAAGCTCCAAGAATCTACACCCCTGTTGCAAGCAAAGGACTTATGGACGCGGTTTTTGGCGGATTTGGGCGCGAGGGGGCGGGATGAGACGGGCGATTGCACTTTCGCGTGTTCGAACAGGTTCTGAGGGCTTGGGTTCGGGAACTCTTGGAAAGAAAGACTGACGGCGGAGGGTGTTGCAACCACAAACATAATAACTGTTACCACAGAGGTAAGGCTAAGTCAAGCAATTTCTGGAGCGTATTGGCGCTCGTGCGAACTCTCGCGGTCGAATTCGACCGAGTGGCCTAGCACAACCGAAACCATCTCGGACAGATTGGAGCGCTCTGAGCGGTTAAGCGGATTCGCTCGTCATCGCCGGGGCAGCACTTCAGCTAGATCAATGACCTAGTTGCTTGCGTCGGCGGTGTCTCCATTGTTCAGCCACAGAGGTCTCGTCGCATGTTCTACTACTTCGACATCAAAGTAGACCGTCGTCTTAAACGTGCGCTTTAGAAAGTCGGCCGCGGCTTGGCCCACCTTTTCCACAAAGAGTTGCTTCCACGGTACGGGCCTGCCGATTCGCGTCACCAGCTTTGCGTCGAATCGGCCCGACTCAACGGATGCGCCCTCCCTGAGGAGAACGAGCACATTTGCTCTCATATCTTCCAGGTGCTTCTTCTTCAGCGGCAATTCCCTTTCGAGTTCACTGATTTCTCTCAACTCGGCTTGCGAAATCTGAATTGGTAGTGTCATCTCGCGGTCCGTACAGCCTCCTTTTGATTTTGGTCCAATAGTTCTCGCATTGAGCCCGCAGCAAGGTAACGTCCCCAAGCGTACTCGAGCAGTAACTTCCCAATGTTTGAAAGTGATCGGTGCTCGAGCTGAGCTGCCTTTGAGATCTCATCCTTGAGCTCGGCGTCGATCCTGATCGTTAGGTACTCGCTCTTAACGCTCATGCGTGCCCCCTTGAGATATGTAAACACTACGAAGGTATACCATACATGCGATGTGGTTGCAAGCTGAGAATTGCTTTTTCCCTGGGGTCGACTATTCGTCCTGCCTCTCGGAGTCTTCTCGACCCATGTATTGGGAATTTCGGGTGTTACCGAGTTTCTATAGCGCTGATTTCTTGTTCGCTCACTCCATAGAGCTCATAAATGAGGTGGTCGATCTGGCGGTCTAATGCGAGGGTGCTGTTTTCGTAGAAGGTCTTATCTTTGTCTGTCTGTGCATTGCTCGATTTCGATTTTGCGTCTTGCATCCGAGTGGCCAGGCGCACGATTTGGTCGTGCCGCGACTTTTCTGCGGCATCGAGGGTGTTGACTCTTACTAGGGGAAGTCGCCTAAGCTCGGCTAGTGTTGTTTGTCTAAAGTCGTCCTTCGTGGCGATCGTGGACGTATTGATGTAGAGGTACGAGAAAAGACGCGAGTTTAGGGTGGCGAGTAAGAAGAAGGGATGCCAAAGCGGATCGATCAATACAAACGGATTTAGGTCCTTTTTGAAGACCATTTGGCGGTCAAAATAGGCGGCGTCTAGTCGGTCTTGCCGATTGATGACGCGCCTGACCAAGATTTTGGGCTCGGCCTCATAGAACTGTTTCAACGACGTGAACTCGTTCATGTCGGCAGCGCTGGTTTCGAGGATTTGAATCCGGTATCGGTATGCGTGGGCTACGTCCGCGAATGGGTACCATCCGTCGTTCGGCTTTTGTTGGGTGCGTCTGAACCTGTTTGCCGCTAATCCTTGAGTAGATTTTGTGACGGCACCCAACGTCGTAAATCGCGCCGCGTCCCGAAAGCGGCCGAGGAGCCTGTGCGCGGTAGGCTCAAGCACGACTTTGTAAGAGGGTGGTTCGACGAGGGCCGATTCGACTTGGGTGAACGAGATTTGGTCGAGCGACTCAATCTTTGCCTTCTTTGGAATCCGGCAGATGGAGTAGCTACTTACATGCTCGCGTCCGACGATATAAATTCCGGTGTCTACGTATGCGTCCTTGAAGACGTCGAACGGCAAGTTCACAAGCGATTTAACTCCAGCTTTGGCGAACAACGCTTCGCGCAGTTTTGAATAATTCTCACCTGTCTGCCACGTGACAGACGAAATGTAACCGAGTAATCCGTGTTGGTTCAGTAGGGAAAGACCTTTGAGGATGAAAACTATTGAGCTGTCAAACTTTCGCTCCAACTCCTGGTAGTGACTCTGGAAGTATTCCCGTTCCACGCGTGACATTGATTCGATTGGTATATATGGGGGGTTTCCTACTACTGCATCGAAACCGCCGCGTTTCACGATTTCAGGGAATGCGTCTTCCAGATTCATCGGGTTCAACTTGCGTTCTTGGGAATCGACGAAAAGCTCGCCGTCGAATACTTCGGTGCCGACAACGGAGTTGCCGCAAACGATGTTTTTGCTTAGGTCGGGAAGAAGTTTCTTAAGCTGTGCGACGCGCGCAAAGTCCAACAGATACTGGTGAGCGCTTGCCGTCGTTTCGTCTTTGAGTAATCGGAGATATAGCGATAACTGGCAGACCTCTGCAGCCTGACTGTCAATGTCGACGCCGTAGATGTTCTTGAGTAGGAGCTCGCGTTTTTTCTGGAGCGAAAGATAGAGCCTCCCGTCACGCTCGATGCAATCGCCCTTTCGTATCTTTGAAGGATTCGCGTTGTAGTAATTTCCATGATGCTGCAGTAAGAGATCGTAGACGCCGAGCAGGAAAGAGCCGCTGCCGCAGGCGATGTCCACAAAACGCATGTCGGCGATTTGTTCGGGGGTCTTAGTCGCTATTAGTTTTCCCACCGTGTTTTCTACGATATAGCGAACGATATACTCCGGCGTGTAGTAGACGCCGCCGGCCTTGCGGACCTCCGACTTTTCCTCAACGCGTACTCGTTTATCGGTAGCGACGATGACCTTGCTAAGGAATCGCTCGTAGATTGAACCCAAGATATGAATTGGGATTGCATCGAAGTTGTAGGCGGAATTCACGTGCGAGAGCCGTTCGCAGATGTCGACGAAAGCATCTTCGTCTGCGCGAAAGCTCCGGCTATCAAGGATGTCGTGCCGCTTGAAGACGACCCCGTTGTATATCGCATCAAGCCTTCGTGAAGCCGCTACGAAGTCTTCCCACGGCGTTCCTCTGCTCCCGAACTTGTCCACGATGGAGGTCGTCTCGATCTGTTTATCCTCAAGGAACCGAAGGAACACTAGGCGGTCGATCGCCCGCTGAGTAATTTCGGTGAGCGTTTCGCTGTCGAGTTGGGGGTTGCGGGCCTTGAATGTTCGTGCGAGGGTTTTCCGATATTCGTCAAGTTCTTCGAGAAGCGACTCATCGACGGGCTTGTCCGCGCCCGGGTAGAGTCCACGCTGGATAGATTTTCCTCTCGGCTTGGGCAATCCTTTCGCAAAACTCTCGATTGAGCCTGAAGCAACTGCTTCGCGCGAAAACAGCCAGTAAATCTTCGCGAACTCCTCGCGATCGAGATACTGAGAGTAGTGAAATTTCGCGATCGCTCTGTGGATGGCGGTCCCGATATCAGGACGGTATCGGCAATCTAGGACGTGGAATTGCTGGAAGTCCGTCAGGACAGCGACTGGATTGGTGCTGCCGTAGCCGTACCGCGTTGCTTGGAAGTAGTTGTCGGGCGTCGCTATGTCGCCGTGCGGCTTCTTGGCCTCAACATAGAAACGTACGTCAAGGAAATTCGGCGAGAGATAAAACGCGTAGTCGGCTCGGCGTTGCGTGTACCCGCCGCTTCTCTCGACCTTAACCTCCTGTGCGTATGGATTGGTCTGAACGTCGTGGTTGACATCCCATCCGAGCACAGTAAAAAACTTATCGACGAAATCCTTCCGAACTTCGGCCTCTTGGTAGTTCGCGGACAGATATTGATCTTCGTTTTCCTTGAACCTGAGAACGAGCTTTCCTACTTTTTCGAAAGCCTGCTCGAAATCACTCGCTACCATGCGAGCAGAAGAGTAGCAGTGGCACGTAATCTACAACAAGGGTAGGAAACATCTCGGTTACTACGGGTCAATGGTGGAGGGGCGGTTGGGTGATCGCAGTTTAGGTCTTTGCGCTCGGGCGAAACGCGACGCAAGAAGCCGATGTTGAAAGTAGCAGCCGAAACCTTGCCGCGGCTTAGGCGCCGAGATTAGAGGGAATTTAGCAGGTGGACGGCGGAGAAGCCTAGAAGCGCGCCGATGCTGGAGCCGGCGAGGACGTCGCTGAGGAAGTGCATGCCGAGCACGATGCGCGAGGCGGCGATGCCGAAGGCGACGAAGAGCAGCGCCCAGCCCAAGCCGGGATAGAAAAATTCGAGCGAGACGGCGATGGCGAACGCGGTGATGGCGTGGCCGGAGGGAAATGAGAATTCGTCGGGCGGCGCGATCATGGACCAGCAGTGCGGCTCGAGTTCGCAGGGACGCTGGCGGCGGCTAACCCGCTTGACGCCCATGAAAATCAGAATGCCCGCGCCCGCGGCCGACGCAGCGGAGGCGAGAGCAAGGAAGCGGTGCGGGCCTCCGAACAGCAGAATGCCTGCCGCCAGCGCGTACCAGAGCCATCCGTCTCCCATGCGCGTGAAGATGACCATCGCTTTGCGAAACCACTTTGGCGGGCGCCAGTGGTGGACGCTGCGCATGATGCGGTGGTCGCCGGACTGAATGCGGTTCCAGACTGCCCTCGTTGCGGTCATGGCGTTTTACTCCCATGCGGATTGAGGACCCGGAGATTTCTGAAAAAACATAAGACATTCCTCAGGGGTTGAAACCCCTACTGGCAGCAAACTCTGTTTGTCGGAGCTCAAGCTCCGACCCCCGAAAAACCGCCTCTTGCCGACATCCTGATGGGGAGCCAGATGGGACTGGTGCGGCGCTGGCGGCTTTGGCCCAAGATTTCGGCGGCCCAGCGGCGGTTGAAGCGCGATTCATTCAGGAGCGTGAGAAAAGTGGCGGCGGGGATGAGCGCGGCCAATGGGGATAGCAGCGCGGTCCAATTTGTTTCGCGCATCATTTCGAGAACGATGAGGTAAACGTCGCGGGTGAGTTTGCGAAAGCCGCCGGATTCGCCGTGGACGCGGCCGAAGCCGGCGCGGAGGCCATCGAAGAATTCGTATTTATCGCGGGCGCCGGCGACTTCGGTGAAGGCGGTGCCGACGGAGGGCAGCGCGTGGGCGTCGCTGCCGCCGAGAGGGATTTTTTGCCAGTGCGCGGCGAGGGCGGCGGCGGATTCATTTTGCGCGGCGAGCATGTGGCTATTCTGCGTTTCCATGGCGGGGAAAAATTCGCGGAACCATTCGAAATCTTCGGCGAGGCGGCTGCCGGTGATGGCGGAGAAAACGTGATTGATGCTGAAGAGGATGCGGCGCTCGCTGAGGTAAGCGAGAAGCGAGAGGAGATCCGCGCGGCGGCGCTGCAGCTCGATGTGCTGGCGCTCGGTGATGTCGTAAACGCCGACGTGAATTTGCGTGCCGCTGGGCATGCGGCAGGTGAGCTCTTCGCTGAGGAAAAAATTGGGGAGCGCGCGAAGGGCGGCGGAGCCTTCGATGGAATCGTGGTCGGTGAGAGTGAAAAGATCCATGCCGCGGCGG
>DASTCZ010000082.1:0-7115 GCA_035710585.1 Candidatus Acidiferrales bacterium
TCGTGAAAGCAACCGATCTCAGCCGCCTCAACGCTGCGTTTTTCACGGTGAACGGTTATATTAGTGTTCTGTTCTTTTTATTTTGGGGCGCGGCCGTCTACATCGCCCGCCCTTAAGGTGTGCGTGGCACAGCCACTCTTGGCTGTGCGAATTGGTTAGCGAGGAAGCCGCATCGCCAGGTAAAGCTTAAGCACACAAGCCTAAATGCCCGCACCACTCCAAATCGCCGATAAACACCTCGCGTCCATCGCCGAAAAGGTGATGGCCGGTGACCGCCTCTCGCATGCCGATGGCATCGCGCTCTACCGTTCGCGCGATCTCCTCACCGTCGGCTGGCTCGCGAATTTCGTCCGCGAAAAGCGCCACGGCGACATCTGCTATTACAACGTCAATCGCCACATCAATCCCACCAACGTCTGCGTCGCCCACTGCAAATTGTGCGCCTTTGGCCGCGACCCCAACGCCCCTGGCGCCTACACTTTCGCGCTCGAAGAAATCTGGCAGCGCGCCGAGCAGGGAGTCAAAGCCGGAGCCACCGAATTTCACATGGTCGGCGGCCTGCATCCCGATTTGCCGTTCGAATATTTTCTCGATCTCATGCGCGGACTCAAGCAGCGCTGCCCCACCGTTCACTTGAAAGCCTTCACCATGGTCGAGGTCGGCTACTTCTCGCGGATCGCCAAGCTTTCCATTCACGATACGCTCGTCGCGCTAAAAGAAGCGGGAGTCGATTCGCTTCCCGGCGGCGGCGCCGAAATTTTCAATCCGCGCGTCCGCAAAGTTATCTGCGATCACAAAGTTTCCGGCCGCCAATGGCTCGAAATCGCGCGCCAGGCGCACGAAATCGGCCTGCATTCCAACGCCACCATGCTCTACGGCCACGTGGAAACAGAAGAGGAGCGCGTCGAGCATTTGATCCTGCTGCGCGAACTGCAGGACGAAACGCACGGCTTCGTCGCCTTCATTCCGCTGGCCTTCCATCCCGCCAATACCGCGCTCGATTTTTTGCCCGGCCCCACTGGCTTCGACGATCTGCGCGCCATCGCCGTCTCGCGCCTGCTGCTCGATAATTTCGATCACATCAAAGCTTACTGGGTCATGCTCACGCCGCGCATCGCGCAGATTGCCTTGCGATTCGGCGCCAACGATCTCGATGGCACCGTGGTGGAAGAAAAGATTTATCACGATGCCGGAGCGAAAACTTCCGAATACACTTCACGCACCGAACTCGAGCGCCTCATCCGCGCTGCCGGCCGCACCCCCGTTGAACGCGACACTCTGTACCGCCCCGTCATCCGCACCACTCCCGTCCCCGATCTCTCGCCCGATCAACTCAATTCATCGCGCACTCACGACCACGCCCCCGCCACCGGCTTCGTCCCCACCACATCTCTCACCCTCAACGTGTAGCCCGCCCCGTAGTGTAGGGGCGGGGACTTTCGCACCATGCAAATCGCACCAAACGCATCCACCACGCGCCTCATCATCTTTTGTCGCTCGCCCCGTAATGTAGGGCGAGGAATTCCGCTGCGAACACTTCAACTTGTGGCCGCTCCGAATAGCCGCCCGTTCGCAATTTCACCTGTAGCTCGCCCCGCCTTGTAGGGGCGAGGAATTTCGCGGCGTGCAAACTGGAATCAACAGCCATTTGCAAGGAAACACCTAAAGCCTTTTCGCGTTGTAGCTCGCCCCGTAGTGTAGGGGCGAGGCTCTTGGCTTTATGCATGCGATTCAAATTCATACGCTGCACGAATTCTACAAATGGCATTGCGCCTTATTGCATGTGGGTTAATATCTACCCGTGACCCGGCTGCGACGAATCGCGACGTGTGAACGCATATTCTTCATTACGACGAACCTCGCGGAAGGCCGCGCCGTGTTTGATGAGTCCGAACGCGATCTAATTCTTGAAATTATTTCTGTGGAACGAAAGCGCGAAAGCTTTCAGCTCTACGCATATATGGTCATGCCGGATCATCTTCATCTGATCTTCGAACCCCTTGCTGTGGACATGCCAACCGCGATGCGCCGCATCAAAAGCGCGTCCGGCTCGAAAATTCAATCCAAACGCAAGACGCTCGGTCCTCTTTGGCAAGCGCGATATTTCGATTCGGTGATCCGTCGAACGAACGGACTGTGGGACAAACTCGATTACGTTCATATGAACCCAGTCGTCGCCGGCCTCGCCTCGGAGCCCGGTGACTGGCGATGGTCGAGTTTTCACCACTATCGAAATCGCGCCCTCGGAGTCACGGCACCCGCTGTCATTGCCCCGATCGAAGTTGACGTTTTCGAATTGCCGTTTGACCCAAATGCGCGCATCTGGCCGCGATGAATGCGGTTTGCAACATCTGTGACGCGTTTCGATAATGTAGCCCGCCCCGTTTCGTAGGGGCGGGGCCTTTCGTCGCCTACATGCACCGCCGAATCGTAAGATTTCCCCTAATTCCCCGTCGGCTTCTCCGACTTATCCACCACGATCACCTCCACCGGCCCTTTCCCCGCCTCTAGCTTCAACCCCAATTGCTCCTGTATCGCCGAATAAATGCTCTGCCCCTCTCCTTCTGGCGGTGCCAATGGCGGCTGCCCGCCTCCCGCCGCTCCGCTCGCCGCCGCCGACTGCGCCGCATCCTCGCGCACCCACTCCAGCGAAAAATCGTAATACCCGGTCAGTCCCGTCTTATCGATCACCGGCCGGTCGAGCGACGTCGAAATCGAATGGACCAGCGCGCTGATCGGCATCGACTTCCCCGTCACACTCATTGTCCCGCCTCGCCCGCCTGACACCGAAATCCCCGCCCCTCCGCTCGCGCCGCGCCCCGCACCCGCGCCGCCCGCCGAAGCAGAGGGGTCCGCGCCCGCCGCCTGCGTCTCCTTCAGCTTCGAGCCATTTTTCGCCACCACCAGCGAATACACCGGCAGCTCTTTCGTCTCGCGATGGATCGCCAGCTTGAATCGCTCCGCCAGCAGCGCCTGCATCATCTTCTGCCGCGCCGCCGTCCGTTCCTCCGCCGTCATTTTCTTCAACGCGTCCGCGGTCGCCTCGCTCATTTTCGCGTCGATGTCGTAATGCTCCGAGCTCAGAAAATCCCCCGCGCCGATCACCTGGTTGTTCTGCACTCCATACGCCATCACGATCAGGATCTGCAGCGTCACATTCGAAGCCGTCAATCCGTCCGAAGACGGCACCACTCCCACCCGATAGCGATCCGCGCCCTCGCGATTCGCCACCTTGATCGACGCCACGTCATATTCCCAAACCGGCGAACTTGCGCCGGTCGTCGCCGCCGATTGCCCCTGCACTTGGGCCGCGCTCGCCACCATTGCCGATTGCGCTTGCACAGGCGTCGCGCTCACCGCCTCCGCTTGCGCCGCTTCTGGCCGCGCGCTTCTCGGTATTCCCGCCGCAGCTCGCGTGCCACTCGAAATCACCGTCCCAGCCAGACTCAACGTCCCAAGCGCCACCGCCGCCATCCGCTGCCGGAACCTCCGGTCATTCCGCCGCGCACAAAGAAAAGTCATCTCTCGCCCTCCTCGCTACTTACTCAGACGCACGCCGCCGCCCAAATCTTTCACCCGCGCTCTCGCCTCCACCAAACGTTGCGCGTCACAGCGTCGCCGGAAGCGGGCACTGCAGATTGTCGAAAGAAAGTGGAAAACCACGCTTGCACGGCCCGCGCTTCACTATATGCACTACACTGTTTGCCGTCTTCATAAGACACTTAGAATTGTGCCCGCGATGGCGCAGGCGCAGAGATCACGTTTGGAGTCTGGAAGAAATCGTGGTTCTGGCCGATTGAGAACCTGATTGGAGCTTCATATGGATTCGGTATTTCTACTTTGGTATGTCCTCCCCTCGCCAGACACCGAGAATGAAAACGAGTTGCTGATTGGTGTTTACAGCGCAGAAGAAGAGGCAAGAGCCGCTATCAAGCGCCTTCAACGTAAGCCGGGATTTGTAACGGCGCTGGACGGGTTCCAGATTCATCCTTACGAACTAAATAAGGACCACTGGAAAGAAGGCTTCGTTTTGACTGACTAACTCAAGCTGAGACCCTGTCTATGATTCTTTTACGAATTACATACTTAATTTCCCGGCGCGGCAGTTTTGGAGGTACAACTTCCTCTTGGAGGAGCGCGCGGGCACACGAGAGGGCGCCGCACATGAAAATACCTAACGATCAATTTAAGAGTCGTGGAAAGCGATTGCTGACTGCGGTGGGATTCTTTCCCGCCACCCTGACCGTGATCCTTGGCATCGGACACGCGATGCCAGGCCGGGCTCAGTCGCAGGCCCAAAACTCAGCCGCAGCGGCGCCTGTGTTCGAGTACGAAGTCGCTTCAATCAAGCCGAGCAAGCCGGACGCTACTGGCGGTTTTATGACGATACCCGGCCCGGGAGACGTCAGCGACACCTATGCCGCCAGAAATCTTCCCTTGATGGGGATCATTCGAGAAGCTTACGGAATTCCGATGGGAGCTGAAGACGGCCGGCTCGTGGGAGCGCCCGGCTGGCTCAGTTCTGAGAGATACGATATCGAAGCTAAAATCGACCGTACTGTTGTTGAGGAGTTGCAGAAGCTTAGCCCAGAGGTGCGTGTGGAAGTGCAGCAACAGATGCTTCAGGCGCTTCTGGCGGATCGTCTCAAGCTCTCCGTTCACCGCGAATCCAAAGAAGTTCCAGTGTATTCGCTGGTCGTCGCGAAGAACGGCTCGAAACTCCAGGAGTCAAAGCCAAGCGACGCGGATGCCAACGCAACTCCAGCCCCAGGCCGTGGAGGTCGCGGCGGCTCGAGCTTGGCGATCCGTGGACGAGGAGGGCCGCTGACAGGTCAGGCGGTTCCTATTACCATGCTAGTGACAGTTCTGACGACAATTCTAAAGCGCCCTGTTCTGGATAAAACCGGCCTCACTGGCAATTATGATTTTACCCTGACCTGGACGCCGGATGACACCCAACTCCAGACGCCGCGCGATGCGCCCAACGGACAACCTCCGCTTTTGCCGCCAGATCCCAACGGCCCTTCCATTTTCACGGCAATCCAAGAGCAACTCGGCCTGAAATTGGAATCGGGAAAGGGTTCCGTAAGAGTGATCGTGATCGATCATGTGGAGAGGCCCTCAGGAAATTAGCAGCGCGTGGCGGAGATGACGCCAATAATCGGGGACGAACCGACCATCGGAATTCCTACCGAAGGTAAATACATAAGTTCGAATCTTTTTACTTGACTTCCATGCTATAATGTTCTTGGAGAATTAGTGTCTCCCGCCCTGAATCGGCGGATCGATCAAAAATCGCAACCTCTTGCCCGCGCCAGCGGGCTTTTTTATTTCCCGGGCACCCTGATCAAACACAAGAATCTGCACCAAACAGCGGCCTGGCTAACTACCTTTAGCTTCACATCCTTAGCCTCGTTTTCGCTGTAACTACCTTTAGTTTCACATCCTTACGAAAAAAGAGGAGTTTTTCTGTGTCGAAGAATGTAAGTCCTTTAGAATCAGCAGACGATCAACACCAAGTTTCGATCCGCTGCGCCTACGTCAACGCCCGCGGCCATCGCTGCCGCACCACGCTACCCGACCACACCTCCGAATTCTGTATCCACCACGCTCGCTTCCTCAAAAAGCGCGAACTCGAAGAGGCCGCGAAACTCTCTGACGAACTTCTCGGAAGTGAGGTTTTCCAGTCTCGAAAGGATTTCCTCGAGCTCTTCGTTCGGATCTTCGACGCCATCGTCACCAAGCGCATCTCGCGGCAAGATGGAGCCGTCTTGGCCCACGTCGCCAGCCGCATGCTTCAGTGCTACCCGCCGCTCAAGGCCGAGGAGAATTACTACTCCCGGGATGGCCGCCCGCTGAATTTCTACGGCCTCCCAATTCCTGAGCCCGTGAAGTACGAACAGGACAGCGTGACCGGCAAGTGGCGCAAAGTTTCGCCGGAAGAAGAAGCTGCACGGGAAAAGTCATCGTCTGCAGAGCAGGCGCAATCTCAAACTCCGGCAGAACAAATTCCGGATTCTTACGCGGCCGCAGCTGAGCCTGAGCCCGAACCCGAGCCTCCTCAGCCCGCGCCGGCCCCAACGCCATACGTGCCTCCGCCGAATCCGCACGAAAATCCGTGGGGCCCGTACCTCAGGGACCCTCGCCCTCGCCACCTGCGCAATCTCTACCCGCTCCCGCGCAGATTCTAGCCAGCCGCTCCTACATCGAATTTCGCTAGCTTTGCCTTCCGCCAGCGTTCGCCGCGGAGTCCGCGAGTGCGATCCACGAATTCCATCGAAACACGTCGCGGGTTGTAGAATGAGACGTTCGTTTCGCAGCGACATCCAATTGCGCGAGGAGGAAGTGACAAATGGTTCGCAAGGCATCGGCGATTTGGAAGGGCACGTTGAAGGAAGGCAAGGGCACCATCTCCACGGATAGCGGCGTACTCAGCGGCACGCCATATTCTTTTTCCACGCGATTTGAAAACGCAAAGGGCACCAATCCCGAAGAGTTGATCGCTGCGGCTCACGCGGGCTGCTTCACCATGGCGCTTTCCGCGCAGCTCGGAAACGCGAACATGACTGCGGAAAGCCTCGAGACCACGGCTTCGTTGACGCTCGAAAAACTGGAAGCCGGATTCACCATCACGAAGATTCATCTCGATGTGAACGCCCGCATTCCCAACGCCGATAAAGCCGCATTCGACGAGGCTGCGAAAAAGGCAAAGGAAGGCTGCCCTGTGTCGCGTCTTCTGAAAGCGGAAATTACTATGACGGCGAATCTGAACGCACAGAAGAGCACCAGCGCGGACTGACACTCCAAAAAAACACGGCCAATTGTGAAAGCGATCGTCGTCAGCGAATTCGGCGGGCCGGAGGTGATGAGGCTCGCCGATCTGCCCGTTCCGAAAGCCGCGGCGGGGCAAGTGCTCGTCCAAATAAAGGCCGCGGGCGTGAATCCCGCGGACACCTACATCCGCACGGGCACGTACGCCCGCAAACCGAATCTGCCATATACGCCGGGAATTGATGGCGCCGGAATCGTCGAAGCCAACGGCGATGGCGTGAAGCAGTTCAAAAAAGGGGACCGTGTCTATCTCGGCGGCGCGAGCGTCAGCGGCACCTACGCGG
>DASTCZ010000083.1:0-4597 GCA_035710585.1 Candidatus Acidiferrales bacterium
TGAGAATTCGCGAGCCGGAATTACACCGGCCCTACCGCGTGCCGGGCGGCGTAATCGGAACGGTCATCCTGGGGATTCCTCCGGCAATCCTGATGGTGCTCGCCGGGATTCGCAATCACGGAGAGCGGATTGGCCCCGTGAGCGGGCTAGCGGTGGGAATCGGGCTGGTCCTGCTCGGACCGGTCCTGTACCTCGTCAGCGAGCGAGTGACCAGAAAGCCGCGTCCGCGAATTTAAGATACTGCCACACGGCGCTGCCGGATCCCGCAAAATTGTTTCACGCGAAACATTCGCCGGATAGTATTGCGTACAGGGCGTATAGAATAGATCTGGGACTGCCCGCGATATGAAGGAAATCACACGCGTAGTGCTCTTTACCGCCGGCAACGCAGAATCCCGGCTGCGGAAGCCGTTTGAGGACTTGGCGCAGGAGCTGAAGAACGAACTGGGGAAGGACCGCGTGCGGCTCGCATATGTGAACAATGCGACTCCAAGTCTGGCGGAAGTCGCGGAGGAGGCAGGCAACGACGGAGTGACTCGATTGAGGATCTTACCGCTCTTTTTGCCTCCCGGCGGGCCCCTGGACAGGGAAATCCCGGAACAAGTGTCGGTGATCCGTGGGCAGATTCCGCAGATCAAAGTCGAACTGCTGCCTTCGGTGGGAGATCACCCTAGGATGAGGATGCTGCTCCACGCGCTGGCGCGCGAAGCGGCAAATTTCTAGCCGATCTTCCGTTTTAATGAAGAAGGTACAGGGAACGCAGGCGAGCCCACGATTCACCCCCGACCGCCGTATAATGGAATTGGTCACACGGCGCCACAGAGATCCCCTTCAGCGCCCGAGAGAAGCAATGAATCCCACACAGACAATTCCCCAGAGCGCCGAGGGCAGGAAAGATGCGGCCGGGCGCGACACTTTGACCGTTACCGACAACCGGACGGGAAAAACGTTCGAGTTGCCGATCAAGAACGGCGCGGTGAAGGCGCTCGATTTCCGGCAGATGAAAACCAGCGCTGACGATGTAGGTCTTCTTCTGTACGACCCAGCTTTCAACAACACTGCGTGCTGCATCAGCCGGGTGAGTTTCATCGACGGCGACAAGGGGATTCTCCGTTATCGCGGTTATCCGATCGAGGTGCTCGCGGAGCGAAGCAATTACCTCGAGACGGCTTATCTGATCCTCTACGGAGAACTGCCGACGCGGCAGCAACTTGCCGACTGGACGTATAGCGTCACGCACCACACCTTTATCCACGAAAGCATCAAGAAATTCCTCGACGGCTTCCATTACGACGCGCACCCGATGGGAATGCTGATCTCCACGATCGCCGCGCTTTCCACTTTCTATCCGGATGCGAAGGAAATCTTCAACGCCGACTCACGACAGAAGCAGACCTGGCGGCTGATCGGAAAGATGCCGACGCTCGCGGCGTTTGCCTACCGGCACAGTCTGGGGATGCCGTACGCCTATCCCGACAACGAGCTGAGCTATACGGGAAATTTTCTGAGCATGCTCTTCAAGACGACGGAGCTGAAGTACCGGCCGAACCCGGCTTTGGAGCGGGCGCTGGATGTGCTGTTTATCCTGCACGCCGATCACGAGCAAAACTGCTCGGCGAACGCGATGCGCAGCGTGGGCAGCTCTCACGTGGACCCGTTTTCCGCAACCGCGGCGGCGACGGCGGCGCTATACGGACCGCTGCACGGCGGCGCAAATGAAGAAGTGCTCCGGATGCTTATGGAAATCGGTTCGGTGGCAAATGTTCCCGCGTACATCAAAAAGGTGAAGGCCGGAGAGATGCGGCTGATGGGGTTCGGACACCGCATTTATAAAAACTACGATCCGCGCGCGCGGATCATCAAGCACGTGGCGGACGAGGTTTTCGAAGTGATGGGCAAAAACCCACTGCTCGAAATCGCGTTCGAATGCGAACGCATCGCACTGCAGGACGAATACTTCGTCTCGCGGAAGCTCTATCCCAATGTGGATTTCTATACGGGGCTGATTTACCAGTCGATGGGATTCCCCATGACCATGTTTCCCGTGCTCTTCGCGATTCCGCGCACTTCGGGGTGGATTGCGCAATGGCAGGAAATGCTGCTCGATCCGGAGCAGAAAATCGCCCGGCCGCGGCAGATTTACCTGGGCGCCAGCGAGCGGGAATACGTGCCCATCGACAGCCGATCCTGAGATTTACGCGGCGGCCGATAAACTCCCTCATCCTTTAACTCTCTGTTAACCCAGAAAGTTAATTGCAAACTTTTGCCGATTTCCGGCGTCATTATATACGGACGGTCTCGCCCGCCCGCATCGTGCGGGACATTCCGGGTGACCTAATCGCCGGGGAAACGTATTTCACATAACCGCTGAAGTTGGCGGGGTGTCTGCAACCGATCAAAACGCGCGACCGCGCAAGAAATCCATACGGAGCCGAATCGCCGGTGCAAAGCTGGACCAATCAGCGGAGTGCCACCGAAATCGAGCCCGCGATAACTATTTCCGCACCCGAGCCGCCGGCCCCGAACCCGAAACGCAGGTTGGGCAGCGGCCCCTCGCAGGCGAAGCAGAGATGGTGGGTTTGGGCCCTCATTACCGTCGCAGTTCTCGGCGCGGCGTGGGGAGCCGCGACGCGGCGAGGGTCATCGTCGGCGCAAGGCTCGGCGGAACCCCCCAGGACGGCGAAGGTCGACCGGCGAGATTTCGTGCGCAGCGTGCGAGTGGCAGGAACGGTGGAGGCGCTGGAGGCGCACCCGGTGTCCGCTCCCAGGCTCGCCGGACAGAGCGCTAGTACCCTGATTATCACCAGGATGCTCACCGCCGGAACTCGCGTGCGCAAGGGCGACGTGGTGGCGGAGTTTGACCGGCAGACGCAGATTCGCAATGCGCTGGACCGGGAAGCCGACTACAACGACTTGGTGCAGCAGATCAGGAAATTGCAGAGCGATCAGACGACATCGCGCGCTTCCGACGACAACGATTTGAAGGCCGCGGAGGACGCCGTCGGCAACGCGCGATTGGAGCTGAAGCGCAGCGAAGTCCAATCGAAAATCCAGGCGGAGAAAGCGCAGGAGAACCTGGACGAGGCGCAAGCAAAGCTGAAGCAGCTTCAGCAGACTTACCAACTCAAACGCGAAGCGGATGTGGCGGCGGTCAAGGTGCTTGAAATCCAACGGGACCGCGCCGCCGATGCGATGCGCTACGCGCAGCAGAATTCGGAAAAGATGATTATCCATGCGCCCACGGATGGACTGGTGGTGCTCAACACCGTGATCTGGCAGGGAAACTCCCCGCGCGAGGCGCAAGAAGGCGACGAGGTGCGGCCCGGGATTGCTTTCATGCAAATCGTGAATCCTGCGTCGATGCGCGTGCGCGCGCGCGTCAATCAGCAGGACGTACCGCCGCTCGAAGTCGGGCAGATGGTGGACGTGCATCTGGATGCGTATCCGGAACTGTCGCTGAAGGGGACTCTCTCGCAGATGCCGGCGATCGGTGTGATCAGTAACATGTCGCCTTCCTCCAAGATTCACACCTTCACGATTCTTTTTTCCATCGTGGGATCGGATCCCAAACTCTTGCCGGATCTTTCCGCGGCGGTCGACATCGAGATAGAGCGCGTGCCGAATTCGCTGGTCATTCCGCGAGACGCGTTGATCCGCGAGAACGGAAAGTATTTCGTCGAGGCGCAAAGAAACTCGGGCACGGACAAGCGGGAAGTCACATTGGGAAAAATGAACGAAGTTGAGATTGCCGTACTGTCGGGCGTGGAAGCAGGGGATGTCGTGCTGCGCGGCACCGCTCCCGAAGATATTCCAGAAACGCCCGGCATGAAGACAGCTTCAGTTGCGGCGGCGGAACAGGGAAGCGCGAAGCCGCGATGAGCGGTTTGATGCAAATGTGGAGCGAGCGGCGGGGGCTGCTGCTAGGCACTGCGGTAGCGCTGGCGGGAATCGTGTGTTTCGCAGGAATTCGCATGACGGGGACTCGCGCGAACGCAGCGCTGGTCTCCGCTCCGTCGGGAATTCCGACGGCATTGGCGGTGAAGGGCGAACTTGTCGATACCGTGGAGCTTCGCGGGGAAATTCGCGCCGCCCGCGCGGTGTCGTTGACCGCGCCTTCGAACGCCGGCGACGTGTTGATCACACATCTCGCAAAGAACGGCTCGCTGGTCCACAAGGGTGACGTGGTAATCGCGTTTGACACCGCGGCGTTGCAAGCAACGCTCGATCAGAGGCGGTCTGACTTGAAGCAGGCGGTGGCGCAGGTCGAAGACTCAAAAGCTCAGCTGCGTTTGACCGAACAGCAGGACCAGACGGATTTGCTCCAGGCCAAGTACGACGTGGAGAAAGCGAAACTCGAGGCCAGCAAGGCCGAAATTCTCTCCGCGATCGACGGCGAGGAGAAGAAGCTCGCGCAAGCCGACGCCGAGCAGCATTTGAAGCAGGTGCAGACAAAACTCACGGCGGACCAACAAGGCGGTCAAGCGACTATCTTGAATTTGGATCAAAAGCGGCAGAAGGCATTGCGGGACGTAAAGATGTATGAGGACCGCATTGCGGCGATGACGGTGAAAGCTCCTGTCGATGGGACGATGGATTT
>DASTCZ010000084.1:0-3571 GCA_035710585.1 Candidatus Acidiferrales bacterium
ACCATGATCGGCACCGCGATACCGGTTTGCGGGAGCGTGGCGAGTGCCGCAAGCGCGAGCAGCGCCGCGAATCCCAGGCACTGAATAATCGTCGCCATCACCAGCGGTCCGGGCTGCGCGCCTGTTTTCAGCCAGATGCGAATCGCGAGCGGCATCGTGGTGATGATCAGCGCCAAAAAATAAAGCGTGATGCCGCCGAAGTAGCGTCCAACCAGGATTTTCCAGCGCGCCGTTCCTTTGGAGAGCGTCAGCTCCAGCCAGCCTTTATCCAGTGTGGAGGCCAGCAGCGGCGCCGCGGCGAAAATTCCCAGAAGCAGCCAAAGGCCTCCAGTGAATTGCGCCTCCGTCTTGAAAAGCGCGGGCGCGGCGATCTTGTCCGGCCCGAGCATGCGATTTCCGAACATGACCATCGTCGAGCCGTCGCCCAACGGCACGAGGCGCACTATCCAGTTGAAAACCACGGCCACGACCGCTGAAAGGCCCAGCATCACCAGCCCCATGCGCCGATTGACCGCTTCTGCGAGCGAGTTTACGTAAGCCGCGATCACTAGTTTTGGCTCCCGATCACTTGCAGGAAAAGACTTTCCAGCGAAAGTTTCGTCGGCTCAATGGATTCGATGTCCACCTGAATTTTCCGTAGCGCATCGATTACCCGGTTTAGCTCGCCCGTATCGCTGGGTACAAATCGCAAAGTCTTTTCGTGCCATGCGGACACGCCGCTTGCGGGGCCGAGCACAGTTGCAACCGCGGCGCGCACGCGCTCGCTTGCCGTCGTCACGCGTATTTGCACCTCGCCCGTGCCGCGAGTGAAGTCCGCCGGCGTCGCCTGCCGCGCGACGCTGCCTTTGTCCAGAATCACGATCCGGTCGCACACGAGTTCCACTTCAGAAAGCAGGTGGGAGTTCAAAAAGATCGTTTTGCCGCGCTCGCGCAATTTCACGAGCATGTCTCGCACATCTTTCCTGCCCAGCGGATCGAGCCCATCGGTCGGCTCGTCGAGAAACAGCACGCGCGGATCGTTCAGCAGCGCCTGAGCGAGCCCTAATCGCTGCTGCATGCCCTTCGAATAAGCTTTCACCGGCTTTTTCACGCCCGCGAGCCCGACCAGCTCGAGCAACTCGGGAATTCTCGTCTTCAACTCTCCCGAACTCACTTGATTCAGTTGGCCCATGTAACGGAGAAATCCTTTGGCTTTCATGTAGTCCGGAATGCGCATCTGCTCCGGCAGGTATCCCACGCGGCGCCGCACGGCCGCTGCACTGGGACTTCCACCCATCAATTCGGCGCTGCCGCTCGAGGGATGCGAAAGGCCCATCAGAATTTTTACTAGCGAAGTCTTCCCCGCTCCGTTTTGCCCGATCAGGCCGAAAATCGTGCCGTATTCCACGCGCAGCGAGACTCCCTGCAGCGCGGCGACGGTCTTCCCCGTCAGCGTCTTATAGATTTTTTGCAGGTCTTTAGTTTCGATGGCTGCGTCAGACATTCTCGTTGTTACCTGGATGGCTGCGCGATCCGCCTCAGCGCGCTCATCCATTCTAGCGGCGCGGCTGCTTCGGCCACGCATACGCGGTGGCGTTTCGTTGCCGTTTGAGTTATCTTCCCTTTCCTTAACGGTAGCGTAACAAGGCAGGAAACCCGGATGCTTTTCAAAAGCTTCAGCGCGGCCGTGTTTGGCATCGACGCTTACATCGTCGAAGTGGAAGTCGATGTCGGCTCGACCCGGCAGAACGAGTTCAACGTGGTCGGGCTGCCCGATATCGCCGTGAAGGAAAGCCGCGAGCGCGTGAAGTCCGCTTTGAAAAATTGTGGCTTCGATTTCCCGGCCCCATTTGGCGTCACCGTAAATCTAGCGCCCGCCGATATCCGCAAAGAGGGTTCAGCATTCGATTTGCCGATGGCGCTCGGCATCCTCGGCTGCCAGGGCACATTTTTTGGCAAGGCGCTCGAGAATTTCGTTTTTCTGGGCGAACTCTCGCTCGATGGCGCGGTCCGTCCGGTTCGTGGCGCGCTCAGCGCAGCGATTGCCGCGCGCGACCGCAAGATTCGAAACGTTGTGGTTCCCGAATCCAACGCCAAGGAAGCGGCCGTCGTCGAAGGCGTGGAGGTGTATTCGGTTCGGTCGCTTCCGCAGACCGTGGACCTGATCAATTCGCCGGAATCCTTTTCACCGACGCGGGTCAACTCGCGAGAAATGCTCTCGCAAGCGGCGAACTACGCGGTCGATCTTCGCGACGTTCGAGGCCAGCAAGCTGCCAAGCGCGCGATCGAAATCGCGTGCGCTGGCGCTCACAACATTCTCCTCATCGGGCCGCCCGGCGCCGGAAAGACCATGCTCGCCAAGCGCATCCCGACCATCCTTCCGCCGATGTCTCTCGAGGAGGCCATCGAAACGACGCGCATTCACAGCGTTGCGGGCGTGCTCGAAGATTCCCGCGGCCTCGTCGGCACGCGCCCCTACCGTTCGCCGCACCACACGATCAGCGACGCGGGATTGATCGGCGGCGGCGCCGTTCCGCGCCCCGGCGAAGTTTCTCTCGGCCATAATGGAGTGCTGTTTCTCGACGAGCTTCCCGAATTCGAGCGCAATGTCCTCGAAGTGATGCGCCAGCCGCTCGAAGACCATACCGTGACCATCGCGCGCGCCTCCATGTCGCTCACTTTCCCTGCGCGCTTCATGCTCGCCGCCGCCATGAATCCCTGCCCCTGCGGATACTTCAACGACAAGTCGCGGGAGTGCCTCTGCACTCCGCCCATGATCCAGCGCTACGTTGCCAAAATCTCCGGCCCGCTCCTCGACCGCATCGACCTGCACGTCGAGGTGCCGCGCGTCCCGGTCACGGCGCTCGCCGAGGAGACGAGCGGCGACGAAACGTCGGCGACGGTACGCGCGCGCGTCGAGGCGGCGCGCGCGCGCCAACGCACGCGCCTGCGCGCGAGCGCGACCCCGCTCAACGCGTACATTCCTGGGCGCGACGTTCGCCGGCTGTGTCGGATCGGGGCGCCGGGGCGGCGTCTGCTCGAGGCGGCGAGCGAGCGCCTCGGGCTGTCGGCGCGCGCGTATACCCGCATCCTCCGCGTCGCGCGCACGATCGCGGATCTGTCCGGCGACGACGAGATCTCGACGTCGCACCTCGCCGAGGCGATCCAGTATCGCAGCCTCGATCGCACGCAGCGAGCACAATGAACCGGCGCGCGCTTTGCATGAACGCGCTTTCCCGTTGACAAGGGCGCTCGGCGAAGCCATCTCGTACAACGCATGCAGCAGGCCCCCAACGCACGCGCCTTTCTTCGCCGACTCCATCCGTGGATCGGCAAGGCGGTCCACGTGCGCTGGGCGGTGCGCCGGTCGTTCTACCAGAGCGAGATCGACGCGCTGCTGATGGCGCTGCACGCCGAAAAGGGTCGCGTCCCGCCCGCGCTCGCGCTCCGTCTGCAGGGGCTCCTCGGCCGGCTCTATCGCGAGTGGTTTCCGCGCACGTGGCGCCGGGATCCCACCTACGCGGAGATCGTCGCCGATTTCCGCTGGTGGCTCGGCGTGGCGGAACGCTGGTCCGAGCCGCCGCCCAAGCCG
>DASTCZ010000085.1:0-16739 GCA_035710585.1 Candidatus Acidiferrales bacterium
ATGTCAAGTAATTTGTAGGATATAGAAGTGTCAGCTGCCTTGGGTTCCTGCAGAGTTCGGCTTCACACCCAGATATGTGAGAAATGCGCGGGAGAGTTCGGCTCGCAGCGCCGTATCGTCGGGGGGCAATAGCGTCTTCCACAACTTCAGATCACCCTCGGCTACCACCAATTCCACCAGAGTGCTTATCAGCATCATGATGGCAAACGAGACCGCGATTTTCGGTTCCGGATGCTGGATCTCCTCGCGATGCTCCAAAAACAGATCCACCAGATACTGGTAGGTGCGCACTTCCAACCGCGCTGCCTTGCGGAAAAAAGGCGTGTGCAGCCGCGCCTGCGTGAACTGGCGGATGGCCCGAATCATACCCGCTTGGCGGCGGTAGCTCGCCAGCATGTCGCGAACGAGATGTTCAACGAACACGGTCAGCGGGATCTTGCGCGCCTTGTCGGGCGTCAGCGCAGCGCGGATTCCCTCATCCTGGCGCTCCAACATCCTGAGGATGACGGCCTCCAGCAGGGCATCCTTGTCGCGAAAGCGCCGGTAGACAGCACCGGGCGTGAGGCCCGCGTGCTGCGCGATCACGGGGATGGTGGCTCCCTCGAGGCCCTTTTGACCGAGGACTTCCTGGGCTGCCCTGAGCAGCCTACCGAGTGATTCGCGGCTGCGCGCCTGCTGCGGAGCCAATTCCTTCGCTGGCTTGGCCATTGGTCCCTCACTTTATATCAGGGGCAGGCAAGGGCAAAAAAACGCTTGACACGCCCTGAATGTAAATGTAAATATACATTTACATCAAGCGGTCATTCAAAATCAAGGAGAACTTGCGATGGCTACGGCTACAGTTTCCACGGCGGCTCCGGCGAATTCGGTTGCTCCGGCCGCTGCTGTCATCCCGATTTCGGCCCGGCTCCCGCACCCGCTGCGCGAGCGGAACTTCCTTCTGTTATTCACGGGCAGCACCATCTCGTTGGTGGGCGACCAGTTTTACTTTGTCGCGCTGCCGTGGCTGGTGCTGCAGTTAACCGGCTCGGCCGTGGCGATGGGAACGATCATGATGGCGGCGGCCCTGCCTCGGCTGGCGTTCATGCTATTGGGCGGGGCGATAAGCGATCGGCTCTCACCGCGGCGGATCATGATGGCCGGCGCGTGCGCACGGACAATCTGCGTCACGGTGATTGGAGTGTTGGTCTGGTTCCATCTTTTGCACATGTGGGCGTTATACGGGCTGGCGGTAGCCTTCGGCATCGCCGACGCGTTTGATGGTCCGGCTGCGTCTGCATTTCAGCCATTTTTGCTGAAGCGCGAGCAGTTTGTGGCTGCGACCTCCGTTTCGCAAACGCGGACGCAATTGACGACCATCGGTGCTCCGGTGCCGGTGGGATTCGTGATTAAGGCGCTGGGCACCGCATGGGCGTTCTTCATCGACGCGATCAGTTTCCTCTTTATCATCGGGGCGCTGATCAAGCTGCCCGATCCGCCGGCGAAACCCGCCGCGCGAAAACCGATCTGGCATTCGATTTGGGAAGGCATGCAGTACGTCGGGAAAGATGTCCCTTTGCGCTCGATGCTGTTGGTGATCATGGGCCTGAATTTCTGCATGGCCGGCCCGATCAACATCGGTCTGGCGTATGTCGCCAAGACGAAGTTCGCGTCACCTGCGGTATTTGGGGTGATGCTCAGTTCGGTTGCGCTGGGGATGCTGGCAGGCTCGCTGCTGGCGGGAATCTGGAAGATTCGTAAGCGCGGGATGATGATCATCGCGGTCACGTTCGTGCTTTCGGCGCTGCTCGGCGCGATGGCGATCGTGAATGGCGAGTGGGCACTTGCGGCGGTGCTTCTGGTGATGGGAATCGCGGCCGGACTGGCGAACGTTCACATCGTCGGGTGGATTCTGCAGAGGATTGACGCCAGCGTGCGCGGGCGGGTCTCGAGCGTGCTGAACCTCGCTAGCGTCGGGATTCTGCCGTTGTCGCTCGCACTGGCGGGCTTGCTGATCGCCGTGAGTGTGAAATTCATGTTTCTGTTTGCGGCGTCGGTGATGCTGTTGGTGACGGTGGTGGCGGCGATGCAGAAGACGGTGCGGGAGATTGAGTAACTTGACGAAAAGGACAGCAACGCAAGCCCATTCCGTTAGCGACAGGCGGAAGGCGGGAAGCAGAAAGCGGAAAGGCACAGGCCGGTCCCGACAAACCTCGTCGGGATGCACGCGGCGCGAAGACGGAAGGCCCCACCCCTACGAGGCGGGGTGGACTACACGGTCAAAAGCAAAGAGGATCTCAAATTTAAGATTTGAAATCTCAAATGAAAGGCAATGGCAACCGCGGCCGATGGCCATTTGCCAGAGGGGCTCAGGGTAAACAGAAGGCGAATGCGCCTCGATTACTCTTGACGATTACGAACGAGATTCTTTTTTGCTGAAGAGAGATTTCAATATGCCGACCGCCAGATACCCCAGCGAGGTGAGAAGTAAAATAATAAGTTGGAGTTTGATCGCCGTTCCGACATCGAAGTGATGGCTCGCCGCAAACTTCAACCACCCAATATTCAGAAACGAAAAGCAAAACGCTAGAAACACGAGCCAGCAGATGCACAGAACTATTCCAGATCTGCTCATAAGAAACCAGCCCCGAGAACTAAGCTAACCGACTCTGCGGTCGGGCGCTACCGCAAATCGCCGTCGACGGCACGTTGCGGGCTGAAGCCGGCGCTACATTCAAATTTGAAACGCCGAGTCAGTAACCAAAGGCAGGTTGTGGTCGCAGAAATAGAACGCTCGCGGCGAGAGGCTTCCGCGAGCGTTCTGGATCGTAGTCCGACAGATCAATTCATCTGGTGCCACATCAACTACTCCAGCGGCAATTGACTTCTTCTGCCGCCGGTGCAAATTCCTTCTGCGAAAATTCCTGCGACGAAACTAATTTTGCGGGCAGGAAGGGCGCGAGTCGTGCCAGCCGCCATGGACGAATGCGTAGACCGCATCGGTCAGGTCGCTGGTCAAGACGGAACTGGACGCGTAGGGATTCGGGTAGCCCTTGCTGATCGTCGTGATGTGGCCCTGGCCCCAGCCGGATAGGTCGACCGATCCAGTGAAGTGATCGTTGCCGTCATTCTGGAGCGTAAATGTAATGTGGAAATTGACAGATTGGCCGTTGGCCTCAACGAAGGTGTTGCCGTCGGAACGGCCCAGTTCATTCATGCGATCGATGATGTCGCTCTTATGCCATGCAGGATTTGGATCCTTCGCGGTGTAGGCGTAGGTGTAGGTCAGTACGACGACGATCGGACTGACATTGCGAATAGGGGCGATCGGGGTAGAGCACGGCGCGGGGGCCGTACGCCTGGTGGAACGGTGCTGTTGCCGCACCATCGGCGCGCATCCGGAGACAAGCAGTACAGCGGAAAGGGTGAAGGCGAAGATCGTTCTCATGTAAACCGCTCCTGATTCACAACCATCTGAATTGGGCAACGCTGGCGGGAAGTATTCGCTCGGAGCGGTGCACCTTGGTTGTGTGGGTGACTGACTTTCGTTGCGCCGAGGTCTCGCGTTACTTCACGTCGTCCGAAGCGCGACAATCTCTCCTGCTTGCCCCTAACCCTTTTGTGTGCCTGAGCTTACAGAATGAATGGCAGAAACGGTGAAGCCGAAATCGTGGTGCGATCGCTATGTTCGCGTGAGGGAGGTGCCTGGTGGATAGTACTGAGGTTGGAAAAATTGTGCGGGTGCGGATGAGTTAACGGCAATTCGTGAGGGCGCTAGCGCAAGACAGACGACGTTTGCAAAGAATCGCAGGCTGTGCGAAGGCGAACCGGGCGGGCGGAGGCAAACCTTTCTGCCGACAGGCAAGCTCCGCCCCTACGGATTTGCGGCGCGACGGACGACTTGTCTGGGGGACACGGAGGAACGGTGCCCTCTACTAGGGTGAACGTCGGCGGGCGGGCGGAGGCAAACCTTTCTGCCGACAGGCAGGCTCCGCCCCTACGATTCCGTCAGGGAATTTCGGATTCTTGCGGCTAGTCGCCGAAGGCGGGCATGGGCAGCGCTTCAGCGGTATCGTCGGGGCGCTGGAAGCAATCGCGGAGGCGCGCGCGGAGCTTCATGCGGCCGCGGAAGAGGCGCGTGCGCACGGTCTGCGGAGTGAGACCGAGCTGATCGGCGGTCTCTTCGGTGGAGAGATTTTCGACGTCGCGGAGCAGGCAAACCTTGCGAAGTGACGGATCGAGTTCGGCGAGGGCGTCAGCCAGCATGCGGCGCTGCTCGACGCGTGAGTAAATCTGTTCGGGATTTTCCTTTTTCGATGGCGGCTCGGGAGCGGTACCTTCGGGCTCCTTGACGGCAACGTCTTCCCAGTGGAGCATCTGCGAATCGCGGCGACGGCGCAGGAGGCTGACGGACTCGTTGGCGGCAATTTGAGTGATCCAGGCGGCGAAGCGGAAGCCGTCGCGGAACTGGTCGAAATGTGCGAAGGCCTTCAGAAGAGTCTGCTGGCGGACGTCTTCGGCGTCGGCCGAGTTGCCGGTGATGCGCAGGGCGACGCGGTAGATCGTGGCGTCGTATCCCGAGGTGAGCTGCATGAATGCATTGCGATTACCCTTGCGGACCAGATCAAAGAGGACCGGGTCGTTGCTTCGCGGTTGCATGTATGCGGTAGCCATGCCAAGGATATCGCAGGCTGGGTGCCAGACCGTGGAGCTGTAAGTGGCTTGCTATTAATCGGATAGCGGCATAGGAGAAGTGTTCGATTTTGGGAGTGCCCGATTGTGAGGATGGTTGTCGCAAAACCGGACACTTGGGAGGGTGGTTTGGGATGCTGAAAATCGCTCATCGGGGAGCTTCGGCGGTGGCACCGGAGAACACTTTGGCGGCCTTCCGGCTGGCGGCGGAGATGGGCGCGGACGCCATTGAGACGGATCTCAGGCTGACGAGCGACGGAGCGGTGGTGGCGATTCATGACGAACAGCTCTCGCGGACGACGAACGGGCGGGGGCTGGTGGCTGCGACTACGCTCGCAGCAATACGCGGGCTGGAGGCCGGGCGGGAATTGCCGCTCAAGGCGCGGGCGAAATTCGCGGTTCAGCGAGTGCCGACGATGGACGAGGTGCTAGCACTGGCGCGAAGGCTATCGGTGGGGTGCTATTTGGAGATCAAGGCGAGCCGGGAGGGGATCGTGGAGCGCGCGGTGGTAGAGGCGCTGCGCAAGCAGGGCGCGTCGCGGCATGTGGTGATTAGTTTCGACGAGGAGATTTTGAGGAGCGTCCGAGAGACGGAGCCTGCGGTGACGATTGGACTGCTGACTGAGCAAAGAGGTCTGCGCGGCATCGCGCGGGCGGAGGAACTTGGAGCGCGGGAAGTGTTGCAGCGGGGCGACCGCGTGAACGAGAAATTTGTGATGACGGCGCGGGCGAAGGGGCTGAGCGTGGTGGTGTGGACGGTGGACGATTTGCGGAGGATGAGGGCGCTGGCGAAGATGGGAGTGGCGGGAATTATTTCGAATCGGATGGAGAGGCTGGTGAAGGTGGGGTAAACGGCCCCACCCCTACGAAGCGGGGTGGGCTACAAAAACATACGAGCGCTAGGTGGGAAGACCGCGAAAGAGGCGGGCGAATTGCGCGATGGTGAGTTGCTCGGCGCGGGAATTGGGAGGGACTTGAGCGCGGCGAAGAATTTCCTGGAGTTTACCGGTTTGGCCTGAAGCGAATTCTGGAAGCGATTTCAAATTGTTCAGCAGCGTTTTGCGTTTGTGGGCGAAGCATGTACCGACGAATTCGAGAAAGCGATTCGCGTCGGCGGAATTTGGCGCGATGGAAATTTCGAGCGCGGCGCCGGGAGGGCGAAGCTCCACGAGAGCGGAAGTGACTTTGGGAGCGGGGCGGAATGCTCCGGGCGGGATGCGCATGGCGATCTTCGGTGTGAAATGGAATTGAGTAGCGACGCTGAGGTAACCGCAATCGCGCGAGCCGGGTTTTGCGACGAGGCGCTGCGCGACTTCGAGTTGCATGACGAGATGAGCGGAATCGATCTGCTGCGCTTGCGTGAAGAGAAGATGAAGGATCGGAGAGGTGATGTAGTACGGGATGCTGCCGTAGATGTGGAAATGCGCGGGGCCAGCGACATTTGCGAGGTCGAGCTTAAGTACATCGGATTCGATCAGGGTGACGTTTGGCCAGGATTCGGCGCGGTCGCGGAGATCGGAGGCGAGTTTAGGATCGAGTTCGATGCTGACAACACGAGAGGCGCGCGCGGCGAGATGTTCCGTCATTTCGCCGTGGCCGGCGCCGATTTCGAGCCAGGTCTGATCGCGCCGGATTTCAAGAGAGGCGGCGATTTTTTCGCGCCACGCGGCGGTAGCGAGAAAATTTTGGCCGAGGCGAGTGCCGGGCATCGGGCGAGAGTGTAGCAAGAGACAGGGAAGTCGGCTTGACGGGTGAGGCGGCGTCCAGTACCGTTTTGTGCGTCATATGCGAATCCTATTTGTTGCATCGGAAGGGCTGCCATTTTCGAAGACGGGCGGGCTGGCGGACGTCGTCGAGGCGTTGCCGAAAGCGTTAGTGGAGTGCGGGCACGAAGTAGCTATCGTGCTGCCGCGCTATCGCGGAACGAAAGCTTCGACGATTGTGGTGCCGAGCCTGACAGTGCCGCTCGGTGCGCGACTGCGATTTCCAGCGATAGCAGACGGGACGCTGATTTCGGGCGTGCGTTATTTTTTTGTGGACGATCCGGAGTACTTCGATCGCGAGCAGCTCTACGGCGAAAAAGGTAAAGATTATCTCGACAATGCCGAGCGTTTTGGCGAGTTCAGCCGCGCGGCGATCGAAATCGCGAAAAGCGTATGGCAGGCGGACGTGATCCACTGCCACGATTGGCAATCGGCGCTGGTGCCAGTATTGTTGCGCACGCTGTATGAGACTGATCCCTCGCTGCGGGGCGTGCCGGTGGTCTTCACGATTCACAACATGGGCTACCACGGACTTTTTTCGCGCGATACGCTTGCAGAGATCGGATTGCCGGAGACGCTTTTCCGCACCGACGCGATGGAGTTCTACGGGAAAGTGAATTTCCTGAAGGCGGGGCTGATTTTTTCCGACTATCTCACGACCGTAAGCCGCAAGTACGCGCAGGAAATCCAGACGGCGGAATATGGGCATGGGCTGGACGGAGTGGTGCGCGACCGGGCGACGCGTCTGCGGGGGATTCTTAACGGAGTGGATTATTCGATCTGGAGTCCGGAAGTGGATTCGCTGATTGCCGCGAAATTTTCGCCGAAAGACATGAGCGGCAAGACGGCTTGCAAGAAGAACTTGCTTGAGGAGTTCAAGCTCGACGCGGCGAGCTTGCAGAGGCCGGTGATCGGAATCGTGTCGCGCTTTGCGGATCAAAAGGGATTCGATCTGATCGCGCAGATCATCGGGGAGCTGGTGAAGGAGGATGTAGCGCTCGTGGCGCTGGGCGCGGGCGAGCCGAAATACGAGACGCTCTTCAGAGAATTGGCCGGGAAGTATCCAAAGCAGGTGGGCGTGAAGGTCGCGTACGACAACACGATCGCGCACAAAATCGAAGCCGGCGCGGATATGTTCCTGATGCCGTCGCGATACGAGCCCTGCGGGCTGAACCAAATCTACAGCCTGAAATACGGCACGGTGCCTGTGGTGCGAGCGACGGGCGGGCTGGACGACACGATCGAGAATTTCGATGAAAAGACGGGGCGCGGAACGGGATTCAAGTTTGCGGAATACGATGCCAATGCGCTGCTGGCGTGCTTGCGGCAGGCGCTGAAGGCTTTTGCGAACGCGGCCGCGTGGAAGAAAGTGCAAGCCAACGGAATGGCATGCGATTTTTCGTGGCGCGCTTCGGCGGGAGAGTATGCGCAGCTGTACGAGGTGGCGCGGCGCGCCCGAAACCTTCATCTGACGTCTACATCCAATGCCAATGCCAGAAGCGGGGCTGTGGCCTCAGCTTCTGACTGAAAGGGAATCATGGCGGAAAACGTTGCAAGCGTTAGCGATAGCAGCTTCGAGACGGAAGTGATCGAGGCCAGCAAGAGCCAGCCGGTGCTGGTGGATTTTTGGGCAGAGTGGTGCGGCCCGTGCAGGATGATTGCGCCCACGGTGGCGGAATTGGCGACGCAGTATGCCGGGCGGCTGAAGGTGCTGAAGATGAACGTGGATGAAAACATCAATTCGCCTGGGCGTTACAACATCCGCGGAATCCCTACGCTGCTGATTTTCAAGGGCGGCCAAGTGGCGGAGCAGATTGTCGGCGCGCTGCCGAAGGCGAATATCGAGAAGATCCTCGAGCGGCATGTGGCAGCGCCGGTGAAGGCGTAGACGTCGAGCCGCGAATTTCGGCGGTGCGGGGCATTCGCTCAGTGGCGGTGAAGAAAAACAAGACGAAAGTTTCGGCGGCGCCGGCAAAAGCGGCGCCGCAACTTTTGAGTGGCGATGGAAAGCGCCGTTGCCACTGGGCAAAAAGCGACGCGATGGTGCGCTACCACGATGAGGAGTGGGGCGCGCCGATGCACGACGACCGCGCGCTCTTCGAGTTCTTAGTTTTGGAAGGGCATCAAGCAGGGCTGAGCTGGGAGACGGTGTTGCGCAAGCGGGAAGCCTACCGCGAAGCATTCGGCAACTTCGACGTGAAGCGGGTGGCGGGCTACGACAAGAAGAAGATCCGCTCACTGCTGCGAGATGCGCGGCTGATCCGAAACCGACTGAAGATGGATGCGGCGGTGACGAATGCGAAGGCGTTTCTCGAAGTGCAGCGCGAGTTTGGCAGCTTCGACCGGTTCATTTGGCAATTCGTGAACGGAGCGCCGCTGACTCACAAAAACTGGAAGAGCGCGCACCCGCCGGCGACGACGGCGGACTCGGACGCGATGTCCAAGGAACTCCGCACGCGCGGATTTCGCTTCGTGGGATCGACGATCTGTTATGCCTTCATGCAGGCCGTCGGGATGGTGAACGATCACGACGAAGAGTGCTTTCGGTTCGCTGAATTGAATCGAAAAGCATAATCGCCGCCGGACCTGTACTTCTGTACTTCAAACCAGCTTGGTACAGTGATGGATAAGTATCACGGCGGTACTCCAGTACCATTCCGCATTTTCTAATCGGTAAGCGATCCTGTGCATGTAACAAGCCGCGGTGCCCGTAGCTAGAGCAGATGGCTCCGCCAAAAACCCCAACCCTAGGAGACCCCGGGACCCATGAAATCCAAATCCAGGCTGTGTTCATTCGCTATTTTTGCGCTTGCAGTAGCATTTTCGGCCTCAGCAGCACACGCTCAGACGTACGCAACGGGAAAATTCACGCTGGAGCACCAGACGCAGTGGAACAATGTGTCGTTGCCGGCTGGCAATTACACGTTCCAGGTGGAAGATACAGTCACGAATGCAAAAGTGATCCGCATTCGTGGCGATCACCAGACCACGCAGGTGATGATGTACCCCAACCGCGACGCCAGCAATCGCAGCGAGATGACGTTGGAAGTCCGCAACGGCTACCGGTACGTGACCTCGTTTGAACTGCCGGGCTTCGCCGCTGGTTTCCGCGTCCAGAAGACGGCGGCGGAAAAGGAATCGGTAGCGAGCAACAGCCAGTCTGAACACATTTCCGTGCAGACGGCGGCGCATTAATCTCGCATTTTTCCGTTTTACAGATAGCGGGCACTTCGCTTGCGGCGACCGAGTCGCTGCGGATGAAGTTGCCCGCTTTTTGTTTGTGCGGCGGGTGTGAGCCCGCGCGCGTCTGCTTTGAACCGCGATGTGGTAGTCTGATTATGATGGGCAAGCTTCACTACACTCTTGAGGTCCCTACTTCTCTCGGTCGCCGCGTGAAGAGTGCGGCGCGCAGAGAAAAGAAGCGCCCCGGGCAAATTGCCGCCGAAGCGATCGAGTGGTACCTCGCCGCCCAGAGCTTGCCGGGAGACGCTCCAACCCAATCTGAATTGCGTTCTATTCGCCGCGGGAGAGCTGCTTATAACCGCGGGGAGTTTGTATCGCTCGATGAGTTCCGCCGAAAAAAAGTGGTGGTCCGTCGTTCTCACCGCTCCCGCGCAAAGATCGCTCAATCGAATTGACGAACGCGATTCGCGGCGCATTCTTACGGCCTTGGACGCGATGACTGCGAATCCGTTCGCCGGAGACGTGAAGAAGTTGCAAGGCGGACTCGAAGGGTACCGGCGACGCGTGGGGAATTGGCGGGTGTTCTTTGACGTAATTACAAGCGCAAGCCGAGTGGTAGTCACCGCCATCGAGCGGCGCACGACCACGACCTACTAATAGGCTTCCTCATCGATTTGCAATCATTCGCTGACTCCGTGTTATCGTTCGCCCCTCGGTGAGTGCTTCCACTAAAAACCTGACGCAGCCGACGGCTCCGGGGGTGTTGGCGCGGCCGGGGACACACGAGACGGTGTATTCGATCATTGCCTCGCAGCCGCGCGGGAAGCTGCTGGACGTGCCGGCGGGCGAAGGTGCGTTGGCGGCGCGATTTGTGGCCTCGGGATTTCAGGTGAGCTGCTGTGATCTGTATCCCGAAATTTTCAAACTGCAAGATGTGGAGATTCGGCGCGGGGATTTGAGCGGGGCGCTCCCGTACGGCGACGCGGAATTCGACTACGTGACCTGCGTCGAGGGTCTCGAACACATTGAAAATCCACAGCAAGCCATCCGGGGATTTGCGCGGATATTGAAGCCGGGCGGGCATCTTGTGGTCACAACGCCCAATATTCTGAACATCGAGGAGCGCGTGAAGTGGCTGCTCTTCGGCTATACGTCGCACTTCAAACCGCTTTCGCGCGAACACATCGCGGCGACGAGCGCGCGGGCCGGCGGGCGCGATGAGGTGCTGCTGCATGTGAATCCGATTTCGTATTCGGAGCTGAGGTTCAGCCTGGAGAAGGCGGGATTCGAGTTGCGAGGCGCGTATCGCGATCGCGCGAAGCCGCGGCTGTGGCTCTATTGGCCGGTGACGGCGCTGATTCGCGCGCTAGGCGCGACGGTGTCGCATGAGAAGCGGCGGGAAAGATGGACGGACGAGCTGAATTCTTCGGCAGTGCTGCGCGGCGGCAACACGCTGATTTTTCACGCGACCAAGGTGATTGGGCAGAACGCGGCGCGCAAGAATGCAGCGTCGAATGCATAAGTTCTGCGGTATATGTTGCTCCGGCGGCCAGGCAAGCGGAGGCGACAATGCGGGGTTTCCGGGTTACGGCGCGGTTTTTCCTGCTTAGTGCAGCGTGCGCGGGAGCGGTTGGCGCGCAGCAATCTTCCAGCTCGGATGGTTCGAAGGCTGTACAGATCAATTGTGCGACCCCACTTTCGCCTTCGCCTGAAAACTCTGAACGGTTTATTGAAGCTCGCGATGCCTATCGCAGCGGAGATTTCGTCAAGGCCGTAGCTCTCGACAAAGCGATCATCGCCGACAAGAAAGATGCGGCACTGGCGTACGCGGGGCTGGTATCCGTCTATCTTGCCGAACGGAGAACGCCAGATGCTTATGCGGCTGCCGACAAGGCTGGCGCCTTAGCTTCCGGGACGGTTCCGGTGAACGTAGCGGTCGGCGAGGCGTATTTCCGACAGGGGAAACTCGGCGAAGCAGAACGCTCGTTTCTTTCGGCTTGCCGCGCCAGCGCGCGGGCGTTGCTGGGCCTTTCGAACATTTACAGAGCGACTTCCAATTATCTTCGCTCGCGCGAAGCGATTGAAAGCGCCTATGCGATTGATTCCGAGGACACGGACGTGCGCCGCGCGTGGATGTTAACCAGGGCTCGAGACGTGCGCCTGAAATCGCTCAAAGAGTATCTTTCGCGCGCGACTGATGATGACGCGGAAACGCGCAGCTCTCTCCAGAATGAATTGGCGATGATGGAGGATGTCGCGCGGCGCGGCCGGCCTGCTTGCCGGCTTGCGAGTCGCGATTCGAGCGCGCAAACGAAACTCGAGCCGATCGCTCCGGACGATCCGCGCCTCGTCACGGGATACGGGCTACCGATCACGTTGAATGGCGCGAAGGCGAGGCTATTGCTGGACACCGGAGCGAGCGGAATCCTGATCGACAAGCGATTTGCGGATAAGGCCGGGATTCAGCCCGTGGCGTCCGATCAAATCAAGGGAATCGGCGACAGGGGTCCCGCGGGCGGATATTTCGGCTACGTCGATGCGATCAAAATTGGAGATCTCGAATTCAAGAGCTGCTACGTGGAAGTGCAAGCGCGCGATTATCCGCGCATGGGCGATGAAGGGCTGATCGGCGCCGACGTCTTCGAGGACTTCCTGGTGGATGTCAACATGCCCGATGCGAAATTGAAGCTCACTCCATTGCCGGCGCGGCCGGACCAGAAAAGCGCGGAGCAAGGCCTGGAAGCCGGTGATACTGATTCCACCTTCGATCACAACCGGTACATTGCGCCGGAGATGGCGAAATATTCGCAATTTTTCAGGTTCGGACACCAGATTCTGCTTCCGACCCAAGTGAATACGCTGCCGTATAAGCTCTTCCTTGTAGATACAGGCGCATTTGACGACACGATTTCTCCCGAGGCGGCGCGCGAAGTGACGAAAGTGAGCGGCGACGATTCCATTCGCGTGAAAGGGCTGAACGGCGAGGTCAAGAAAGTCTACAGCGCGAATGAACTGACGCTGACCTTTGCGGGTATGCGGCAGCAGCGGAACGACACGGTCACATTCGATCTGACGGGCATCAGCGACGCGACCTCGTCGGAAGTGTCGGGCATTCTTGGCTTCGGAATGCTGAGGATGCTGGATATGAAGATTGATTACCGCGACGGGCTGATCCAGTTTCAGTACGATGCGAACCGCTATCACTAAAAGTGCCGAGGCGGTTGAACTCCTAAATAATTAGTAACGGAATGCCGCGCGATGCGTCTATAGGCGTGAACCGCAATCGTGCGGGGGCGCGTGGCGCGCCGCCGATGGAGCGATCTCATGCGAAAACTCATCCTGACCATTCATCTTGTACTGGGAATCTCGGCGGCAATTTTTGTGATTCTGCTTGGGCTTACGGGCGCGGTGATGGCGTTTGAAAATGACTACGATCACTGGTTCAGTCCGAAGCTGTGGTACGTGAAGCCGGCGGGTGCGCCGATGAGCCAGCAGGCGCTGCTCGATATTGCGAATCGCGCAGCGGCGCCGCTGAAGATCGGCGCGTTTGCGACGCAGGACGGCCGTGCGGATTTGGCTGAGGACTTCAGCGCGCGACACGGCAATGGCGAGCGCGAATTCTTCGTCAACCCGTACGACGGGTCGATATTGGGAACGCGTGACGATGCGCCGCGGTATCTCTACTGGGTGAATACGATTCACCAGTTGCATCTGCGGCTGGTGAAGGTCCGCATAGGCAATACGGACGTTGGAAAAATCATCGTCGAGATCGCGGGGATCGAAGTGCTGCTGCTGATTCCGACGGGATTCGCGCTGTGGTGGAGGCGCAAGCGCGGCGCGGTGAACTGGAAAACTCCGTGGCGGCTGTGGAATTGGGATCTGCATAATGTGATCGGCATCTACGCGGGAATTTTTCTGCTGGTGGCGGCAGTGACGGGATTTTTCATTTCCTTCGAGCAGCCGTTGTACTGGATGACGAGCTCGAAGCCACCGGAGCGCGCGAGGATGATTCGATCGACTCCGCCTGCGACAGCGCAGCCGCCGCTGAATCTGGACGATGTGCTGAAAACGGCGTCGGATGCGATTGCGGGCGCGCGGCCTTCGCAGGTGCTGCTGCCGGCGAACGCGACGGCGAGTTACGTCGTGTTTATGCGCGTGCCGGAGGAGACCTCGCCGGCGGTTCATAGCGACGTGCTGATCGATCAGTACAGCGGCAAAGTGCTGCGCGCAGACGATTTTCGCAAGGGATCGCGGGGATACCGGGCGATTCGCTTCAATCGTTCGTTGCACAATGGTGATGTGCTGGGCACGCCGACGCATATCGTGATGGCCGTTTCGAGTGCGCTGATGGCGGTGCTGGCGGTTACGGGGCCGCTGATTTGGTGGGGGAAGAGGAAGCAACCGTAAGTTGCCTCGGGTTACAGGATCGAATTTCTTTCAATTTTACTCGGAGGTCCCACCCCTGAATACGAGGGGCGGGGCACCCTCGCGGACTACAGGGCGCGGATCAGGTCGGCGCGGAGCTGGGCGAGCATGGCCGGGTCGCCGTGCTTCCATTTTGTGAGTGCGGGATAGAAACGGAAAACCTTCGCGCGTTTGAGCGGGGCGAAGACGACGACCATGCCGATAGACTGTCAAAGCACCGCTCGTGCGGTGAAGAACCGTTCCAGAATCGGCCTTCGTCTCGTCATTCTTGCGTTACTGGCGCATCGCGGGTACGATAATTCGGCGCGGTTCTCGCGCACTCTCCTGTGATTTTGGGCGTATTTGCGGGCGGGAGAGAAGTGTGTGACGAGACGCGAGCAAGCGATCCGAGAGCGCACGAAATGGCCAAGGCGATCATCGTGGTGGGCGCCCAGTGGGGCGACGAAGGCAAAGGCAAGGTGGTGGACTACCTTGCCGGCGCGTTCGATTACACGGCGCGCTTTGCCGGCGGCCACAACGCCGGGCACACCGTAATTCACGACGACCAGCGCTTCGTGCTGCAGCTGATTCCGTGCGGGATTCTGCGACCAGGCAAGAACGCGGCGATTGGCGCGGGCACGGTGATCGATCCGGCGGCGCTGCTTGGCGAGATCGAGAATTTGGCGGGAATGGGGCTAAGCGTCGATGGGCGGCTGCACGTCAGCTCACGGGCGCACGTGATTTTTCCCTATCACCGGCAGATGGATAAAGCGGCGGAGAAGGCGCGCGGTTCGGATGCGATCGGCACGACGGCGCGCGGAATTGGGCCTGCCTACGAAGACAAAATGGCGCGGCACGGGCTGCGCATCTGCGATCTGGTGAATCCGGAAGTGTTCCGCGCGCGGCTGATGCGCGTGATCGCGGAAAAGAATGCCATTTGCCGCGCAACGTATGGAACTGAGCTCGAGACCGCGGGCCTGCTGGAAGAATCGCTGCGGCAGGCGGAGCGGATTCGTCCCTTTGTGACGGACGTCTCGGCGCTGCTGAATCACGAGCTGGATGCGGGCCGATCGGTGATGTTCGAAGGCGCGCAGGGAACGATGCTCGACATCGATCATGGGACGTATCCGTTCGTGACTTCGTCGAGCGCGACCGCGGGAGGTGCGTGCACGGGTTGCGGCGTGGCGCCGACGCGAATTACCGGAGTTGTCGGCGTGACGAAGGCCTACACGACGCGCGTGGGAGCGGGGCCTTTTCCGACGGAGATGCCGGAGCTGGAAGCCGAAGAGGTGCGCAACCGCGGCAAAGAGTATGGCGCGGTGACAGGGCGGCCGAGGCGTTGCGGGTGGCTCGATCTGATGATTCTGAAGTATGCGGTGACGATCAACGGAATTTCTTCACTGGTGGTTACAAAGCTCGATGTCTTTGACACGCAGCGAGAAATTCAAGTCTGCACCGGCTATCGCTACAAAGGCTCGCCGGTGAAGGAGATACCCGCGGAAGTAAGCGCATTCGCGGCGCTCGAGCCGGAATACAAGACCGTGCGCGGCTGGCAGAGCGAAACCTATGGGTTGCGGGACGCGGCGAAACTGCCGGCGGCTGCGCGCGATTACCTGAAATTTATCTCGGATTATTTGCAGGTGGAAATCGGCATGATTTCCACGGGCCCCGAGCGCGATGCGACGATCGTGCCCGCCGGAACGAAGCTCGCAACCTGGCTGGCAAGCTGACATCCAATTGAAAAATTATGCTGTCGTTTGAAGAGGCGCGGCGGAAAGTCATCACGGTCGTGAGCGCGCTGCCGTTGCCGCGCGCGCAGGAAAGCATCGCGCTGAACGATGCGCTCAGTCGCGTGCTTGGGGAAGAGATCGTTGCCGACCGCGACTATCCTCCCTTTGACCGTTCGACCCGCGATGGCTACGCGGTGCGCGCGGAAGAAGCGTTTTCTGGCGATGTGCTGACGCTGGTCGGCGAAATTCATGCGGGGCAATCCTTCGATAAGGAAATTCTGCCGGGCGAATGCGTGCAGATCATGACTGGCGCGGCGGTTCCTGCTGGCGCCGACGCGGTGGTGATGATCGAGTACACGAAGTCCGTTCAAAAATGCGGCGTGACGACGATCGCGTTTGAACGCAACGCCGAGCCGGGGCAGAACATCGTGCGGCGGGGCACGGAAGCGAAAGCGGGGCAGTTGCTCCTGCGTTCGGGCGGGCGACTAGGTTTTGCGGAGCTTGCAATCTGCGGGCAGGTCGGCCGGACGAAGCTGCACGCATTTCGGAAGCCGCGCCTGGCGATCCTTTCCACGGGCGATGAGGTCGTTGCCGTTGATGCTCCGCCTGGGCCGAGGCAAATTCGCAATGGCAATAGCGTCTCGCTCGCGGCGCAAGTGCAGCTCGCGGGTGGCGAGCCGGTGCTGCTCGGCAATGCCCGCGATGAACGCGATGAGCTGCGGCGAAAAATCGAAGAGGGGCTGCGTTGCGATGCGCTGGTCACTTCGGGAGGCGTCTCGGCAGGGAAGTACGATCTGGTCGAAGACGTGCTGAAGGAATCAGGCGCGGAAATTCAATTTGAGCGAGTAGAGATTCGTCCGGGGCGGCCCGCAGTATTTGCAACTTGCCAGGGGAAGCCGGTGTTCGGATTGCCGGGGAATCCGGTGTCGACGATGGTGACGTTTGAGCTTTTCGTGCTGCCGGCGCTGGATCTTCTGAGTGGCGCAGA
>DASTCZ010000086.1:0-11046 GCA_035710585.1 Candidatus Acidiferrales bacterium
TGCGTTTCGCCGACGCCGGCGTGCTCGGATAATGGAGCTGTGACGCCGGTGAGTTCGACGCTAACCACGTTTGGGTTTTGGGACGCAAGCGGCCCGGTGACCGGCACCGATGAGCTGGCGTTTTTGATTCCGACGAATCGGGATTCATCGCCCAGTTTTACGTTTACCGTTGGCGTGAAAAACGGCGGACCGTCGAACACAACAAATACTTCGACGACGGCGGCGCTATTCAGCACGACTGCCTGGACATCGGGCCAATTGGACGCATATCTCGGCTTGAGTGCGAGTCCGACGAATCCGATCGGTTCGTATGTACCAGGCCCGGCTTGCAATAGCGGCACGAATCCGCCATGCGATCCGGGCGTAACAGGATATTTCGTGTACACGGCGACCTTTGCGAATACGCAAGTTCTTGCGCAATCGAACATTTTGAGTGGGCCGATTTTTTCGATCAGCGGACTGCCCGGTTCGCTCGGAGGAGCGCTGCCGCTTGGATCATTCATCCTGGATTTCGTGACGCCGCCGGGTGCGGGCACGATAGGAACGCCAAATAGCGCGGCGCTTGAGATATCGGGAACGCCGGAGCCCGGAACACTCTTTCTTTTCGGATCCGGCCTCCTCGGCTTCGCTGCATTGATACGCCGCCGATTACTGAAATAAGAGTAGCCCTCTCAAAAAACGAAGAGGCCCGGACGATTTGTCCGGGCCTTTAATTTTTGAAGCTGAATGTTTAGGTTGCTGACTGCGCGATCAGCTCTGCGAACTGGCGCGACGGCGGAGAAGGGCCGCGAGACCAAGAAGCCCCGAACCGAGCAAACAGAGCGAGCCGGGTTCCGGCGTAGAGGTTGACGAAGTTTGGATCAGAGTTTTGTCGGAACCCAGAGTGAATTCTGGGGTGCCGATCGAGGGAGCCGAGGACAAGCCGTTCAGCGAAATTGTAAACGTCACGTTTTCCAGCTCCGGCCCCATGTTGATGATCGCTGCGTCTTGCGGAAGTACGGCGGGGCCGACGACTTCGTCGTTTTGCAGATTGCAGGCCGCGCCGCCAGCGCAGAGAGTCAAAGTCGTTCCAGAGTTTGAAGCGAACCAGCCAAAATTCGTGCCTGTCGGCGCGGCGCCGTAAGCGCACGCGACGCCTTGCGTAGCGCAGGTGACGAGCGCCGTCGCGGTCGCGTTGCTCTGCAACGAAGAAGACGTTGGAGCGGCGCCGAGATCGAAGACCACGGAACTGATGGCCTGGTCGTGGTGATTAATGGTGCTGACGAGATTGGTGATCGTAATCGTCGCCGTCGTAGAAGTGGTGACGATGGTGAATTGCACGTCGTAGGGATGGCCGGTAGTGGTTGTTCCGGCAGCGGTAAAAGTCATCGAATCCGCGTGAGCGAGCGCGGGGAGCGCCATCAGAACTACGAGGACGATTGCGGCGCCGATAAGCTTCTTCACGTTTGCCCTCCAAGGCATCAATGGCCGTGTGGTGCGGCGCTATGACAAGAGCAACCGTCTGTCCGAACGCCCTTTACTGAAAATAAAGCAGTTAGTTGGACTGCAAACGAGTCCTGGGAGTCCTGGCGGGTATAGGGGTACCATTACCTGGAAAATGAGTGCCACGGGTAGAAAGGTGACGGTCGGGAGACGCTATTTCGTCATTTGTGGCGTTTGGCCGCGTGCCGAGACGTTTGACGCGAGGCTATCTTCGGACCGTGAGCGGCTGAGGCTTGTGATCGATTCAGCGGATTTTAACTGACTCGAGATTACTGTTCTCGCGACCGAACGGGACCCAGAGAGATACAATCGCAGCTGGAGCGCACTGAATTGAGAGTACTCGTCGTCGAGGACGAAAAGCGGCTCGCTGAGAACATTGCGCGCGGGCTACGAGAGGGCGCCGGTTATGCGGTGGATAACGCGCCCGATGGCGAAGAAGCTACATACATGCTTCGGGCGACGACGTATGACCTCGTGGTGCTCGATCTGATGCTGCCACGACGCAGCGGGCACGAAGTGCTCAACGAGCTTCGCAAGCGCGGGCGAAAGGATCCTGTGCTAGTGCTCAGCGCGCGGGATGAGCGCGAATCGATCGTGTCGCTGCTCGACTCCGGAGCGGACGACTACGTGACGAAGCCGTTTGACTTGGGGGAGTTGCTTGCGCGGGCCAAGGCGCTGATTCGGAGAGGGAAGGGGCAAGCGACTCCGGTTTTGAAAATTTCCGATCTGGAACTAAATGCGTCGCGGAGGCAGGTGCGGCGGGGAGGAAAAGAAGTTGCGCTGACGCCGATGGAATATCGCGTTCTGGAATATCTGGCGCACCGCCAGGGAACCGTCGTTTCGAAGACGGAGCTGCTCGAGCATCTTTACGATTACAACTGGGAGAAATTCAGCAACGTCATCGAGGTTTACGTGTCAGGCCTTCGGCGCAAAATCGATGACCGTGCGAAGGAAAAGCTGATCCACACGTTGCGAGGCCACGGATATATTTTGCGCGCGGATGACAACGGCAAGAAACGATGAGCCTCCACGAAGATAGGATCACACAGCGCGCCGGCGATGGCGTTGCTCACGCACTGCTCAAGCGCGTGAACACCGCGCGTGCATCGCTGGTTGTTCGGATTGCGGTCGGAGTGGTGGTGCTCGATCTGGCGCTGACGGCGCTTCTGGTGGCATTGGGTGTGTTCGTCGCGCGCACGGAGCTGATGTCATCGTTCGATAACAGCCTCCAGAGTAAAGCCATCAGTTTGCGCGCGCTGGTGCGTTACGACGAAGACGCCACGGGCGATTTGATTTTCGACAGTTCGGGGCTGCCTTCTTCGGCGGACGCATCGCATCCCGATGCGTTTGCGATTTATCTCTCGAATGGCCAGCTTTTCGCGCAATCGCCAGGGTGGAGCGGCTTGCCCGCGCGAACGCGATATTTGAATGGAGGATTTGTCCGGTATTTCGCGAGCGGCGCGCCGTTTCGCGGACTGATCCTGAGAGACATCGAGATTCTGGATCGCGAAGATGGAGTTGCTCCCGCAAAAATCACCGTCGTTTACGCAGCTTCGATGCTGGGGCTGCGACACAGAGTGTTCCTCGTAGGACTGTATCTGAGTGCGGCTGGACTTGCGGTACTCGGAGTCGTTGCGTGGCTGACGATCGGCAGCGTGAGACGGAGCGTGGGTCCACTGCGAGCGTTGGCGGGGCAAGCGGACCGAATCAACGCGAAGAATTGGGTTTTTGAGGCTCCGAAGTCCGCACGTGAAACTCCTGAGTTGGCACCGCTCACCACAGCGCTCGAAACCGTCGTGGCACGCTTGCACGATTCATTTGCCAACCAGCGGCAATTCACGAGCGACCTCGCGCACGAATTGAAGACACACGTGGCGATCATCAAATCGAGCCTGCAAGTGCTGCATCGGCAGCCGCGGAGCGCCGAGGAATACCGCGCAGGAGTCGGCGACTTACTTGGCGATTGTGAACGCCTCGAATCGGTGGTGGAGAGAATGCTGCGATTGGCGCGAGTGGAGCAATTAGCGGAGGAGCGACGCGGGCCGGATGCGCCTCCGGCTGATGTCCTGACGACTTGCGAGGCCGCTGTCGCGCGGGTGGAGAGTTTAGCGAATTCGAAGGGTGTGACGATTGAACTGCAGGGCGAGCAGAACGGCGAAGTCTCCGCTGAGGCAGACGACCTGGAGCTGGTGTGGCTGAATCTGCTGGAGAACGCGGTGCGCCACAGTTCGGCGGGTAAACGGGTCGTGATAAGGCTCAGCGATAAGCCCGGAAACATCGAGGTAAAGGTCGAAGATTCGGGGAGCGGCATTGCGGCCGAAGATCTCGCGCGCATTTTTGAGCGATTCCGGAGAGGAAGCGGTGACGGCACCACGGCAGCGCAAGGGTTCGGGCTGGGGCTCGCGATCTGCAAGGCCATCGTCGAAAGGTATGGGGGGAGCATCGAATTGACGAGCGCCGTCGGGCAAGGAACCCAAGTCCGAGTTCTGCTGCCAAGAACCAGTGAGAATGTTGAGTCCGCGACGAAGCTGCCAGAGAGTGACAGCGGGCATAGCGTCACGTTGGCGCAGGCGCCCGCGGAACCCGCTCGTTAAGCAACCATTAAGCTGTTGCGCTATAGTCTGCGCGCTCGATATGGGTGCGAAACCGCTGCGAAAATCCGACAATTCGGCGCGTCCTCGATGCTGATGCGGAGAACGATCTTCCGGATATGTATCTTGGGGATTGCCGCCGCGGCAGGTTGCCTTGCGGGCGGCGCGCCGAGCCTGAAAGCACAGACGGCCGCTCCGCCAGTTACGCAAACTATTTCCAAGAATGCGTCGCTAGGCGTGCAGCCGGGGCAAGATGCGACGCAAGGAACGGGCTCCTCTACGCAGCAGGGTGCTGCGAGCAGCACGCAACAGACCTCACCTCGACGCCAAATCACCTTGCAGGATGCATTCATGATCGCCGAACGGCAAAACCTGGACTTGGCAGCGTCGCGGCTCGAGCGGGCGGTGGCGCAGGCGGGGATACGAATTGCGGGTGAGCGGCCGAATCCTACCGTGAGCTTCAGCGCCACTCGGGATACACCGCACGAATCCGCGTTTTTCGATCAGCCGCTGGAGATTTGGGGGCAACGCGGCCGGAGAATTGATGAAGCCAAGCAGGAACTTTCGCTGACAGAAATTGAGATCGGCACGACGCAGAGGGAAGTGCGGAAAAATATTCGAGAAGCTTACTATTCGGCGGCGCTGGCGCGGGCCTTTACGCTGCAGCAGACGAAGGCGACTGATTTGGCGCACCGCCTGCGCGATATCGCGAAGGCACGATTCGACGCGGGAGATATTCCCCAGCTAGAGGTGATGCAGGCGGACGTCGGGGTTGCGAAAGCGGACGCCGATTTAGAAGTCACCCGGCAGGAAGAGCGAGTAGCCTTCAGCAAACTCAGCGCTTTGCTGAACGAGCCGTCGTCAACCCTGTGGGAGATCGGATCACCGCTGGAAACGGCGCCGGCAACCGTGGCGATAAACGACGTAGTGCAACGGGCGATTGGTGCGAACTACGACATTCTGCATTTGCAGCAAGAAGCCAACGTGGAGCGAAGCAAAGCGGCGCTGCTGCGAGCAGAGCGGCTGCCAGAGATCAGCATCGAGGCGGGAGCGGACTTTAATTCGCCGCCTGACTTTCAAGTTGGCGCGCGCGGGCAACTGACGGTCGGAGTGCCGATCTTTAATCGAAACCAGGGAGAGCTGGCGCAATCGGCGGCGAATCTTGCGGCACTCGAAGGGCAGCTACTGGCGAAGAAACGATCTGTGACCGGCGATGTCGACGCGGCGTTTTACGATCTCGCGTCAAAGCAGACGCAAGTATCGCTTTATCACGACAAAGTTCTTCCGGCGGCGCAACAGGTGGAGGCACTGGCGGAAGAAAGCTATCGCGCCGGGCGCGCAAATATTCTGGAAGTCCTAAACGCACAGAAGGACATCCAGCAGACCGAGCATGAATATTTGCAGGCGCTTTTTGATTTGCAGCAGGCGTTCGCCGAACTCGAAGAACTTGTTGGCGAGAATCTGGATTAGAAGGCGAGAGCGTATGCGACTGGTGGAGATGAGGCGAAGAGCAGGTGCCAGACGAGTATGCGTTGCGCTTTTGATCGCGGCGCCCCTTCTACTTGCGTCGTGCGGAAAGAAGGGCGGAGGAGACGACGAGGACAGCGCAGCGAAGACGCCGGTCATTGTGTCGGTGACAACGACTACGGTGAAGCGCGGAGACATCAGCCGGATCCAGCTAATCAACGGGCCGGTAGCTGCGGTGCCGAATCGCGATGTGAAGGTGAGTTCTTTGGTGGCGGGGCGAGTGGCGGCAGTGAACGTCGCCGAGGGCGATCACGTTTCTTCCGGGCAAATTGTGGCAAAAGTTGATGACCACACATTTCGCGACCAGGTGTCGCAGGCGGAAGCGGCGGTGCAGCAGGCGCAGTCGAGCCTGGAAAACGCAAGGCTCAATTTCACCCGCAATCAGGATTTGTTTCAGCGGGGAATTGCCGCGCGAAAAGAGGTGGAGGACGCGCGAAATGAGCAAAACGCGGCTGAGGCGGCGCTCAAAACTGCGAATGCGCAACTTTCGACGGCGCAGCTTCAGGTGTCGCGAACCGAGATTCGAGCGCCGATTGACGGGACGGTCGTAAAGCGAAGTATCAGCGCGGGCGAGCAGGTGGACGGCACAGCGGCAACACCGATAGTGGAAGTGGCTGACCTCAACGAGGTCGAGCTTGCTGCAAATATTCCTGCGGCGAGCATGGCGCAGCTGCGACAGGGCGAGGAAGTTGCGTTGAAGACCGATGCGCTGCCGGGACGGAGTTTTGCGGGCCACGTGATTGCGATTTCGCAGGCCGTGGATCCGGCGAGCAACGCGGGACTGGTGAGAATCCGAATATCGAACAGCGACCGCACGCTGCGGCTGGGAATGTTCCTGGGCGCGCAGATTCCGATTGAGACGCACAAGAATGTACTGCTCGTACCTTCGCAATCGATATACCGCGACGAGGAAGGGAAGCCGCGAGTTTTTCAGGTAGAAGGCGACACCGCGACTGCGCAGGACGTGAAGCTGGGGATCGAGACCGCGACGACGGATGAAATTGTGGACGGCGTCACAGCGGGCGAGACGATCATTTTGAATAATGGCTATGGAATCGAAGACAAGGCCAAGGTGAAGGTCGAGCCCGCGAACGCGGAGTCCGATTCCGGCGACGAAAAAGGCGACAAGAGCGATGCCGAGGCGGGCAAGTCCGCCAAGCCGGATGGGGGCGCGAAGAAAGCGGCACCGAAAGGCAGGAGCGCCAAGAAGGACGACAAAACTCCATGAATGTCGTCCGCGTCTGCCGCGACAACCGCTACGCGGTTTATCTGGTAACGGCGCTGCTCTTCGGCGCGGGGCTGTGGGCCGTTTTCCAGTTGCCCAGCAATATCTACCCCGAAGTGAATTTCCCGCGAATCATGATTCTGGCTCATGCGGGCGACTTACCACCCGACTCAGTGCTCGTTTCGGTGACGAGGCCTTTGGAATCCGGGGCGATGCAGGTTCAGGGAGTGCGGCGCGTGCGATCGAAGACGATCCGCGGGGCGTCTGAGATTTCCGTTCTCTTCAATCCCGATGCAGACATGCAGTATTCGTTGCAGCTACTCCAAGGGGCCGTGAACGAAACGCGCGGTGATTTGCCGCCAAACACAGACGTACAAGTGGAGCGTGTAAGCCCAACCGTATTCCCGGTGCTGAGTTTGATCTTGAATGGCGACGTGCCCGGCAGTGACCTGCGCGATCAGGCCTTTTACGTGCTGCGTCCAATGATTAGTCGCGTGCCGGGCGTCGGAATCATCGAAGTGCAGGCGACGAACACGCGGCAGATTCAAGTGCTGGTTGATCCCCAGAAAATGATTGCGCACCGCATTTCACTGCCGGAAATCACAGACCACCTAAAAGCAACAAACAGCGTCACCGCCGTCGGCAAACTGCCCAAAGATTATTTGCAGTACCTGGTGCTGACGACAGGACAGTTCGCGACGCTCGACCAAATTCGCGATGCGGTAGTGGACACGCAAGGGCCGACGCCGGTGCGCGTTAGCGATGTTGCGACGGTCGTAGATGGAGTCGAAGACCCGACGGTGCTGGTGACCGGCAACGGCAAGTCTGCGGCGCTGATCAACATTTCGCGGCAGATCGGCGGAAACATTCTGCAAATCGGCGCGGACATCAAGGACTTGATCGCAAATCTCGGGAACGCGATACCGAAGACGCTGCACATTTCGCTTGTCTATGACCTGGCAGAATTTGTGCGCGAATCGATTGACAACGTTCGCGATGCGATTTTGATCGGCGCGGTTTTGGCGGTGCTGATTCTGTATGTGTTCTTGCGAAACGGGCGCACTACGTTGATTGCGGCGACGTCGCTGCCGCTCAGCGTGGTCGGGACATTTTTCTTCGTGAAGGTGCTGGGCGGGACTATTAACCTGATGTCGTTAGGCGGTCTAGCGATCGCGATTGGATTGATCATCGACGATGCGGTAGTCGTGATCGAGAACATTTACAGGCACATCGGACTTGGCGAAGATCCTGGTACCGCCGCCGAGCTCGGGACGAAGGAATTAATCGGGCCGGTGGTTGGATCTACGCTCACGACTCTCGTCGTGTTTCTACCGCTTGGCCTTCTGACAGGTTTTGTTGGCGACTTTTTCCGCTCCTTGTGCATGACGCTGGCTGTGTCGGTGCTGCTTTCGCTAATGTTTGCGATGACTCTGATACCGTTGCTTTCGCAGCGTTTTCTCTCTACGAAAGCCTACAAGCACTCCGCGGGGAGCTTCATCGAACCAGTCAACCGCGCTTACGAGCGAAGCGTGCACTGGGCGCTGCGTAATCGGATTTGGATTGCGTTGGCAACGGCAATTAGCGTGGTGTTAGCCGTCTTTTTTTACAAGAACCTAGCTACTGATTTTTTACCGGATATGGACGAAGGGGGCTACGTGCTTGACTACATTACGCCGCCCGGCACGTCCCTCGAAGAAACGGACTCGATCGTTCGCAAGATGGAAGCGATCGTACACAAAACCCCAGAGACGGAGGCGTTCTCGAGAAGGACCGGCGCGGAGATGGGTCTTTACGCGACGCAGCAGAATAAGGGCGATATTCTCGTGAAACTCAAGCCCCGATCACAGAGGTCGCGCTCAACCGAGGAGGTGATCGCGGCTGTGAGGCCTGAAGTCCTGCAGGTCGCCCCCGGAGTCGATATCGAATTCACCCAGATTCTGCAGGACATGTTGAATGACCTTCAGGGCGTGCCGGAGCCTGTGGAAGTAAAGCTTTTTGGAGATAATGTTAAGGATCTTGAGGACATGGCGGATCAAGTCGGCGACAAGTTGCAGAAGATCCCCGGGATCGTCGATTACAAGGGTACGGAAAAGGGAAATCCGGAGATGGTGTTCCACGTCGATCCCGCCACGGCAGGACGCGCAGGGCTGACGATCGACCAGGTTGCCGAGCAAGTGAACGCCGGGCTTCGCGGCGAGGCGGAGACGCAGCTGCGCGAGGCGGACCGCACTATCGACATTCGCGTGCGATTTCCGGACAGCTTTCGATACGACCCTGCGAGCGTACCGCAGTTTCCGATCATCTCGGCGGCCAAGGCCGTCGTGCCACTTAACTCGCTGGCGACGATCGAAACGGTGCAGGGCGAGAATCAATTGCTGCGGGAAAACCAAAGACTGTTGGTTTCGCTAACGGCCCAGAAAAACCGAGACCTAGGAAGCATCGTGGCAGACGTTCAGAAGATGATGAACGGCATTAAGATGCCAACGGGAATGACTTACGAAATCGGCGGACAGTACGAAGAGCAACAGCAAACATTTCATGAACTGCTCGGCGTGGTTGGGTTGGCGCTCGCGGCGGTATTTACTGTGCTGGTGGTGCAATTCCGTGAGTTCCGGCCAGCGCTGATTATCCTCTCGGCGGCGCCGCTTTCGTTGCTGGGAGTTTTTGGGATGCTGCTCGCGACGGGGACGCCGCTGAATGTTTCTTCGTTGATGGGAATCATCTTGATGATCGGCCTCGTCGTGAAGAACGGGATCATTCTGTTCGAATACGTTGCGAAGCTGCGCGCCGAGGAGCACATGCCTCTGGATGAGGCGCTAGCGACGGCGGGGCGGATACGCGTGAGGCCGATTCTGATGACGACGCTGGCCACATTGTTTGGGCTGCTGCCTCTCGGACTTGGACTGGGATCAGGCGCGGAATTGCAGAAGCCGCTGGCGCTGGCGGTGATCGGCGGACTCTTGCTCTCCACATTCATCACGCTGTTCGTAATGCCGGTGCTGTATTCGCTGATTGAGCACCACGAGCCGGCGCACGAAGAACCTGCCTAGGCGTTATTTGTCGGAACCAATTCGATAACCAGAGACGGCGGCCGTGATACATTTTGCGGCCGAAAGACTGCACTAATGGGTCCAAGACTCGACATGTTCGCGCGAGGAGCGAGCCGGACGCTCGCGTTCATGATTTTCTTGATGACGGCTGCGGGGGCGATGGCGCCGCTGGGCTCCCAGACACGCGAGTCGCCCGCACGCGCGGAAGTCGAACAACTAATTCGCGCGAGCGGCGCGGAGATTGGGGTCGCGTTTCAACTGCTGGATAGAGCGCAAGAGCTGTTCCTCGATGCCGACAAGCCATTCCACGCCGCCAGCACGATGAAGGTGCCGGTGATGATCGAGCTTTTTGCGGAAGCGGGTGACAAAAAGCTGAGCGTCGAGGACAAGATCCCCGTTAAAAACGAATTCAAGAGCCTCGCAGACGGCAGCCCTTATCACCTTAACGCATCCGACGATTCGGATAACGACGTCTACAAGGCGATCGGAACCAGCTGGACTCTGCGGCAGCTCTGCGAAGCGATGATCACGCGGAGCAGCAATCTCGCGGCGAACCTGCTGATTGAACGCCTGGGAGTGGAGAATATTCGCGCGCGCGTGCATTCACTGGGCGCGGACGGAATGCAAGTCTTACGCGGCGTGGAGGATGAGAAGGCCTTTCAGAAGGGCATGAACAATACGACGACGGCTCGCGGACTGCTGATCTTGCTGAAAGCAATCGCTGAAAACCGCGCGGGCGACGCCGACTCGTGCAAGCAGATGCGCGAGATGCTCGAGCGGCAAACTTTTAATGAGGCGATCCCGGCAGGACTCCCTTCGGGTATCTTGGTCGCGCATAAGACCGGGGAGATCACGGGCGTTCATCATGACGCCGCGATCGTATACGCCGCCAAGCCGTTCGTATTGGTGATTCTCGTGAAGGGAATTGAAGACCGCGACAAAAGCTCGCTCTTGATGGCTTCGATTACCCGGGCGATTTACCGCGACTCGCAGCGCTGAACCATCGTCTCGCACTGTTGCGTGCACGGCGCCCGCGGGCGACAAAACCTCGAACTTTCGTCATCTAATAAAAGAATCGAGTATGCTGGGGGTACCAGTTTGTGGCCGAATGTCACGCGGAGGCTGAAATGAGACATCGCATCGTTCGTTGGGCGCTGGTGTGCGCGTCCGC
>DASTCZ010000087.1:0-6411 GCA_035710585.1 Candidatus Acidiferrales bacterium
GTTTGGCATTTGCACGCGCAGCCGCTCCAATCGGCGCCGTCTGCTGCAACCGCGGCATCCCCGGATGCGCAAGCAATTTGGAATTCGCTCGCGCGTCCGGCATTCGATCCATCGAAGGTCGCGCAAGTCAATAATCTCGTCGTCGAACGCGATCGCCTCCGCATCACGCTCGAATCCGGCACTCTTCACTTCGCGCAGCCCATCAACGGAATCGTCGCCGCCGCCGTCTTCCAGGGCAAAGGCCGCCTGCAAGCCTCCGCCCCCAATCCGCAGGAGACTCAGCGGCTCCAATACTTCTTGAAAACCGATGGCGTGAATCTCGCCTTTAGTGAGGCCGCTTTCGCCTTCACCGACAAAACCTTCGAGGAAATCTCGGCGAAAGTGCAATTCACTCAGGGCAGTTCCAGCGGAGACGACCTCTACTCGCAGCGCATCGCGCAATCCGAAGATCTCGGCATGGCTTTGCTGCCGCAGCTTTTCAAAAGCGTGATGGCCGCGGATCGCACCAAAAGCGCGCTCTTTTTTGCCGACCTGAAAACTGACGATAAAGGTTGGGTCGAAGCCTCCGACAACGCCGCCGACGCTGAGGAAATCTCCGTCGGCCGCTTCCAAACAATTGTCTCCGGCTATCGCGGATTCGATGCCTGGCTCAGCTTCCCGGCCGGCGGACGCACTGCGTCCGCTGCCTATAACGATCCTTTCGAGAAAGCCGACTACCTCATCCGCTCGTACGATATGGACGCCGCCGTAACTTCCGGCGCCGAATTGAACGCGACCTCGAAAGTGAATCTCGATCTCAAATGGGCAGGTGAGCGCGTCCTTCTCTTTCGTCTCGATTCGAATTTGCGCGTCGATAAAGTCACCGGCGCGAGCGGCGCTCCTCTCGCATTCCTCGAAGCTCGCGAATCGAAGGATCGCATTCAGTCCTATGGCGATTACGTCGCTGTCGTTCTGCCCGCGCCCTCGCAATCCGGCGGAACGCAGTCGATCACCTTTCATTACGCAGGCAAACGCGTCGTGCGGCAGGTCGGCGCCGGCGATTATTTCGCGGAAAGCTTCGGCTGGTATCCCTCCTATCTGCACGATGAATCGTTCGCTTCTCGCGCCGATTTCGATATTCACTTCAAATCGCCGAAGAGATACGCAATCGTGGCCACGGGCAACAAAGCCAGCGAAACCACAGACGGCAATCAGCTCATCACCGAATGGAAAACGGATGTGCCGCTTGCCGTCGCCGGATTTGCTTTCGGCGATTTCAAAATCTCGCAGCAAAAAGTTGGCGACGTGAATGTCGAAGTCTTCGCCAACCGCAATCCCGATGACGATCTGCAGAACATCCAAAACATCACCAGCGGCGTGTTGCCGGGTAGTCCTCAATACGCGGTCGCGCTTGGGAATCTTTCCGCGGCTGGTCTGGCGCCGACCATCAGCACGGAAATGGGAAATGCTCTCAAGCTTTTTCAGAAGTATTACGGCCCCTACCCTTACAAGCAGCTTGCCGTCACCAATATTCCTTACTCATACGGACAGGGCTGGCCCGGCCTGATTTACCTTTCGATCGTCACTTTCTTGGATGATGAGCAGCGCCACGAATTGGGCGTTCCTACCACTCCGCGCGTCACCGAATTCTTCCGCGCGCACGAAACCTCGCATCAGTGGTGGGGTCATCGCGTCGGCTGGAAGAGCTATCACGATCAGTGGATGAGCGAGGGCTTCGCGCAATTTTCCGGCAATTTGTACGTGCAGTTCCGCGACAACCTGAAGGAATACATTCAGCGCCTGAAAGACGATAAGCAGGGCCTGTTGACTCGCGATCTCCACAATGATCAGTTCGATTCCGTCGGCCCGGTCTGGATGGGTGCGCGGGTCAGCTCTTCGCTCTCGCCGAGCGCCTACAACGTCATCATCTACAACAAGGGCGGCTACGTCCTCACCATGCTTCGCATGATGATGCGCAGCGCCGGCGCGGGCGATCCGGACGCGCGCTTTGAGGCCATGATGCAGGACTTCTGCAAGACCTTCGAAAATAAGCCCGCCTCAACCGAGGACTTCAAGGCCATCGTCGAAAAGCACATGCTCCCCAACATGGATCTTGAGCGCAATCACAAGATGGACTGGTTCTTTCGCCAATACGTCTATGGAACCGGAATCCCTCACTACGATTTCCACGTCTCGGTCAGCGATGCCGGCAGCGGTCAATTTAATATGAACGGCGCGCTCACTCGCAGCGGCGTCCCCGACGGCTGGATGGACGTAATTCCGGTATTCGCTGAACGCGATGGCAAGCAAAGCCAGATCGGCACCTTCGCCTCGATAAAACCCGAAACGCCTCTCAACGCCAAGCTTCCCTTCAACCCCGGCAAAGTCTCAATCAACTCCTGGGAGGAATTGCTGGCTGAAGTGAAGCAATAATTTTTCGAATTTAGAGTTGACAGGCAAATTCCCCCGGTGCCACCCTTTCTTTCGTACTTAGCATCGTATGTGGACGTGGGAAACGCGAAGCCGCCCTCACATGTTCGCCAGGAAACGGTAGTACAAAAGTCCTATTCGTCCAGCCCGCGGCGTCCCAGTACCCTCGTACTGCGTTCAATCTGAAACGACTCCCCGTCCCAAGCTCAGTTGCATCAAACGGGACGTAGGGAAACTCTGCTTGCATGGCTGGGTTTATGACCTCTACCACTTTGAACCACACGGGACTCGGGATCGGGTTCGCTACTCCCGCCCGTGCGCCGAAACAGAATTTTTCGATGAAGCCCCCCTCAGGCTCGGGCGCCGAAGCCCGTTTCGAGCTGCTGCCGGACCAAAAAACCCGCGCTGGCGCGATGGGTGTCAGCATGAGCGTGCAGGTCTGTCTCGTCATTTTCTTCCTTGCCCTGCCGCTCTTTTTCCCTGAAAAACTCGTACCGAAATTGAATTTCAATGTCATGACGCTGACCGCGCCGCTGACGGAAATTCCCATGCCGAAGCCTATCCCGGTCAAGCTTAAACCCCAGCCGGTCGTCGTCGAGCAGCCGAAGCCTCTGCCCACGACGCAGCCGAAAATGATCGTTCCGCGCGTCGTCGCACCGAAAGCCCCCAAGGTCGAAAGGCCCGTCGAGGCTCTCAAGCTCAATAATTTTGAAGCCCCTAAAATCGATGCGTCCCTCGTAGCGCCATCCGCGCCCAAAAAGCCCATCGAGACCGGAACCTTTAACACAGGTAGCGCCGCCACTCCCACGATCACGAAACCCACGCCTGTAGAAAAGGTTCAGACCGGCGGTTTCGGTGATCCCAATGGTCTCCCCGGCCCCGGCGATCCCAATAAGCACGCCAACATTAATCACGTCGGTGGCTTCGATATGCCGGGGGGTCCCGGATACGGCAACGGCACTGGTGGGGCCAATGGAGCGCGTGGTACGGTGCAAAGTGCCGGATTTGGAAACGGTACCGCGATCGTTCCGTCCGGAAACGGCGGAGGGAACCGCGGCACGGTCCAGACCGGTGGATTTAGCACGGCAGCCGTAGAATCCGATAAACCCAAGACCCACGAAAAATCGGCCGAAGCGGCGGTTCAGCCCGTCGAGATTCTGGATAAGCCCAAGCCGGAATACACCGCGGATGCTCGCTCGGCCAAGATCGAAGGCGATGTCGTTTTGCAGGTAGTGTTCAAGGCGGATGGCCAGATTCAAGTGCTCGGCGTCAAGCAAGGGCTCGGTCACGGGCTCGACGAAAGCGCCGAGAAGGCAGCTCAGAAAATTCGCTATAAGCCAGCGATCAGCAATGGGCAACCGGTAGATTTTCCGGCGACGGTGCACATCGTCTTCCAGCTGGCCTACTAGGAGCAATTCACAATGCGCAAGTTGAAATTAATGGCGCTGTTTTTCGCGCTCTCCGGGGGAGTCGTGTGTGCGCAAAACCCGCCGGCGGCCAATCCCGCGGCCGATCAGCAGAATTCCGCGCTCAATCAGGCCATCGACAAGATCATTTCGCGCGAAGGCCAGGAAATGGCCTCCATCCGCCGCTACTCTCCGCTCGTCGAAACCTACATCCAGGAAGCCAAGGCCGATAAAGTGGAAGGCTGGGTCCCTAATGGCGACCGCTATTTCCTCGGCCGCGCCGAACTCGGCAAAGGCGTCGCGCTCGAATCACTCGCGGGAGATACCAAACATGGCTTCCTCCACGACATCACCGGCATGTTCAATTTCGGCGTCGAGTTCCTTCCGCGCGGATTCCTGCAGATGATTTATGTCGATACCAACGGGCTCGACCGCAAGATTTACAATTTCGATTACGTCCGTCGCGAATTCCTGGGCGATGTGCGCACGCTGGTTTTTGACATAACTCCTTCGCAGAAGAATGCCAAGGGCCGCTTCCTCGGCCGCATCTGGGTCGAAGATCAGAATTTCACCATCGTCCGCTTCAATGGCGGCTATACCGGCAGCTCGCATTCCAATCTTTACTTTCACTTCGACAGCTGGCGCGTGAACACCGGCCCCGATCTTTGGCTGCCCGCGTTCATCTACAGCGAAGAAAACGACATCAAGTTCTCTGTCTCGCGCTCGCTTTCTTTCAAAGCGCAGACTCGCCTCTGGGGCTACAACCTCGGCCACTCAAAGCAGGAGCAGGAGCTGAGCCAGGTTCTCGTCGAATCCAACGCGCCGATCAACGACAAATCCCAGCAGAATAACGACGTCTCGCCCCTCCAGGCGCAGCGCAGTTGGGATCGTCAGGCCGAAGATAATGTCGTCGATCGCCTCGAGCGCATGGGCCTCGTCTCGCCCCAGGGCGACGTCGACAAAGTTCTCGACACCGTCATCAACAACATCGAGGTCACCAATAATCTCGACATCCAGCCCGAGGTCCGCTGCCGCGTCCTCATGACCTCCACGATGGAGTCCTTCAACCTCGGCCACACCATCATTCTTAGCCGCGGCCTGATCGACGTGCTCCCCGATGAAGCCAGCCTCGGAGCCGTCCTCGCGCAGGAACTCGCCCACGTCGTGCTCGGTCATCGCATCGATACCGGCTACGGCTTCTTCGACGAAATTCTTCTGCTCGACGAAAAGCAGACCTTCCATCACTTCGATTTTGCGCGAACCAAGGAAGAGGACGCCGAAGCCAGCGCCAAAGCCGCGGAGCTTCTGAAGAATTCTCCCTATAAGGATCAGCTCAAAACCACGGGCCTATTCGTCGCCGAACTTCAGGACCGCTCGAAACAGATCCCGAACCTGATCAGCCCGAAGCTCGGCAACGCTCTGCTCGCGCAGTCTCCCGTGCAAGCCAGCACAGGAGAAAAGCCCGCGCCCAATCAGATCGTCGCGCTCCCGCTCGGCGGCCGCGTGAAGCTCGATCCCTGGAACGATAAGATCGAAATGCTCAAGGCCAAGCCCGCGGGCACGATCTCCGAGCGCGAGAAGATGCCCTTCGAAGTCACGCCTTTCATGCCGTATCTCACGCGCGTCGCTGATCAGCAGAATCCGGCCACCGCGCAGGCAAAGCCGCAACAGGAGCAGAAGCCCGACCAGAAGCAACAGCCAAAGCCGCAACCCCCGCAACGCTAGCTCGCGGCAAAGTTCTCCGGCGGCAGCAAAGGAAGCAGTTCACTCCGATACCTGCCGCCGGTTTTATTTTTCGTTTGTTGCTGGATCGAGGCTCGCGAACACCGGCGGATACTTGATCACGTTGTGGCTCGGTACTCCGGCCGGCAGCGCTCGCAGCACGTAGACGAACGGCCGCGTTGAATCCGCGTGCATCACCGATTCCAGCCGGAAATATCGCTCGCGGTACATCAGTAGCCGCCCCGATTCCCAGCCTTTTTTCTCCCGCGAAGCTTCGATCTTCAGTTGCCAGTCCGCGCGCTGGTCGTCCAGCGTCACCAGGTCCTCGTACTCCGGATGCTTCCGCGTCCAGATTTCCCGCGTCAGCGAACGGTACGACTCGTCAAAAAACATCAGCGCCAGAGTCCCGCGCGAGCCCTCAAATCGCGCCGCCATCGCTCGCCACACTCCGTCGCACACCATGTAAACCGAAATCCACGCCACATACGCCGGCCACTGCAGCTTGAACCATGCCAGAAACAGATTGAAGCCCAGAAACGCTTCGCCCACCGCCGAAATAAACGTGACGGATTCCCACCGCCCCAGCCGGTGGCTGAATCGCACGTTGCGCCACTTCGGCGGCAGCAGCGAAAGCGCCGGCCCAATCACCGAATACCACAGCACTTCGCTCACGAATCCTGGCTTCGCACGTTGCATCGAAATCATTATATGGCTTTGCTAATTGCACCTCGACCCAGCCCGCACCGCATGTATCCAAATCGCAAGCCATCGCCGCTCGCCGTAGTGGAAGCGCCAATATAGCGCGGCGCGTGCGCGTTCTGTTTTTGCGCCGTGGTACTCTAATTCTTTCCGGAGAAAACTGAACCAACGTGGA
>DASTCZ010000088.1:0-2084 GCA_035710585.1 Candidatus Acidiferrales bacterium
CGCAGCCATACACCGTCATTGGCGTGATGGCGCGCGATTTCAGCTTTCCCGTCGCCGCCGAGTTGTGGACGCCCCTGGCACTGCCGCCAAATCTTGCTGCTCGCCGCGATTGGCGGCCGATGTTTTCGATGGCACGCCTCAAACAAGGCGCCACTCTTCAATCCAGCCGCGCGGAGATGAGCACCATCGCGCAGCGTTTGGGCTCGGCCTATCCCGACGTGGACAAAGGCTGGAGTGTTTACATCGAGCCCATCCGTATTTTCGCGATGGGTGATAACGCGCACGAATACACGAGGCTATTACTCGGCGCGGTTTGCTTCGTGTTGCTTCTCGTCTGCGCGAATGTCGGCAACCTGCAAATTGTTCGCGGCGCGCGGCGCGCGCGGGAAATCGCCATTCGCACTGCGCTTGGTGGCTCGCACTGGCGCATTGTGCGGCAGCTGCTCACGGAAAGCATTCTCCTCGCGCTGGCCGGAGCGCTGCTCAGCCTGGCAATTTCGAACTGGACTCTGCGCCTCGTGCTGGCCGGAATGCCCACCGACTCGTCGCGGCTGATTCCTGGATTTGATCAGATCCGAATCGATTTTCGCGCTCTGCTCTTCACGCTGACGATAGCGGTCGGAGCCGGGGTCGTCGCCGGTCTCTTTCCCGCACTCGAATCTCTGCGCGTGCCGGTGAACGAGACTCTGAAGGAAGGCGGCCGCTCGGGTGGTGGCGGCCGCAATCGCCATCGCATAAAAAATATTCTAGTCGTCGTGCAGGTCGGATTGGCCGTTGTGTTGCTTTCCTGCGCTGCGGTGATCGTCCGCGCCTTCCGCGCGATTGAAAATGGAGACGCACGCTATCGCGCAACCTCGCTTCTGACGATGACAGTCAATCTGCCAGATTCGCAATATCCCAATCACGCGTCGAGAAGCGCGTTCATCGATCGAGCGCTCGAAAATCTGCGCGCCATTCCGGGAGTCGTCTCGGCCGCCACCACCAGCATCCTCCCGCACACGGTTGGGAGCTCCAAGACTGAGTTTGCGATTCAGGAGCATCCCTGGACGAATTCGAACGAGTCCCAGACGGCCGACCTCGAGGAAGTGAGCCCAAACTACTTCCGAACGATGGGAATCCCGCTGATTCGCGGCCGCGAATTCACGGACGAAGACTCGGCAACTGGCGCGCAGGTGGCCATCATCAGCGAAAGCCTCGCGCGAGCGTATTGGCCGGGACGCGATCCGATCGGGCACGCGGTGAAATTTGGGGCGTATTCATTGACTCGCAGCCCGTGGGCAATCATTGTGGGCGTCGTGGCCGATGTTCAAATGGATTGGAGCGATCTGGGCGCAGAGTATGCCGTATACCGTCCCTACCGCCAACAGTCGCGCATCTACGAATCGTATGTGCTTCGTACTTCTGTGCCGCCCGAAACTCTCGTCTCCGCATCGCGTGCGGCGATCGCCGCGGCTGATCCGAACCAGCCGCTGCTGAATATAAAGCCCATGTCGGACGTGATCCACGATTCGCTATTCACGATCGCTTACGTCGCGGCAATGCTTGGTATCCTTGGCGCTCTCGCGGTGGTGCTGGCGGCGCTGGGAGTGTACGGCGTGCTCGCGTTTACCGTCGCGGAATCGACGAACGAAATCGGGCTGAGAATGGCGCTCGGCGCTCTTCCGTCAAATATCTTGCGTTTCGTGCTGGGTCGCGGGATGCTGCTAACGGCGTTAGGACTATTACTTGGAGTGCCGATTTCCTACGGGGTCTCGCGCATTCTGGGAGCGTGGCTGCCCGGCGTGCGCTCGGTGAATCTGTTGGCTCTCGCCGGCGTCGCGGCGACCTTGATGTTCGCGGCGATCGTGGCGTGTTGGCTTCCCGCACAGCGAGCTACGCGGACGGAACCTATCAGCGCGCTCCGTCACGAATAGCCGGTTTCATACGTCTTAACACAGCAGGAGAAGCGTTGTCCCCGAGCGAAGGAGAGAAAGATGGGAGTTGAACCACTCATTCAGTTGCGCAGCCTCGAGAAGGCATATGACCTTTCGGCTGGGAAATTCTTTGTGCTGCGCCGCATCAATCTGGACATCGCTCCGGGCGAG
>DASTCZ010000089.1:0-14696 GCA_035710585.1 Candidatus Acidiferrales bacterium
GGAAAGAAACAGGAGCGCCAGACGTCCGGCCGCGGCGGAATGGCGCACGACAAGCTGCATCATCAGCAGTAGACGCGGAACGAAAAAGACGAAGGTAAAAATCGCGAGACCGATAAGCGCGTGAGAAAATACTTCGCGGCAGATGTAGCGATCGATCAGTTTCATCGAAGCAGGGAATTATTCTAACAGGGCGGCCTGCATAACATCGGCATGAATCGAATTCATCTGGTTCTTCTATGGCACATGCATCAGCCGCAGTACCGCGATCCCTCGACGGGGCGATATGTGCTGCCGTGGACGCGGCTGCACGCGCTAAAGGATTACTGGGGCATGGTGAGAGTGCTGCGGGAGTTTCCCAGAGTACACGCCACGTTCAATGTGGTGCCGTCGCTTGGAGCGCAGCTTCAGGAATACGCAAGCGGCAAATTCGATGAACCGTGGTTCAACGCAGCTTTCGCGCCGGCTGATGCACTTGATCGAGAGGCGAAGGTCGTAATTCTCGACCGGGCATTTCAGTTGAACCACGAAAACATGATGTCGCGCTATCCGCGGTTCGTTGATCTTTACCACGCGACTCGGCCACAAGCTGATTTCCAGCCAGCGGATGCTCTGAGCTTGCGCGATTGGCGCGACCTTCAAGTGCTATCTCAGCTCGCGTGGATGGACGAAGAGTGGCTGGCGCACGATCCAATCGTAAGCGAGCTAATGAGGAAGGGCGCTGACTTCAGCGAGCAGGATAAGCTCAACCTTCGCTCGAAACAGCTTGAACTGCTGGCTCAAGTCTTGCCTGAATATCGCCGCGCGGCCGAGTCCGGACAAATCGAAATCTCAACAACCCCTTTCTATCACCCGATTCTTCCGCTGATTTGCGATTCCGACGCGGGAACGGAGTCCAACCCTTACGTGCCAAGGTTGGATCCAGCGTTTCGCCATCCAGAGGATGCGCGTGAACAGCTCAAGCGAGCGCGCGAGTGGCATCGACGAATGTTCGGTGCCGAGCCTCAGGGGCTGTGGCCCTCGGAAGGCTCGGTTTCAAACGCAGCGCTCGAACTCGCCGCCGACATGGGCTTTCAATGGTTCGCCACCGACGAAGGAGTTTTGGGTAGAACGTTGGGTATCGGATTTGGCCGGGACTTGAGCGGAATTCCGGAAAACGCCGAGCGGCTGTACGCCCCGTTGCGAGTGCGGCGCGGGGACCGCGAGATCACGGGATTCTTCCGCGACCACTATCTTTCGGACCTCGTCGGCTTCGTGTATTCGCGAATGAGTGCAAACGCTGCGGCCGAGGACCTTCACAGCCGGCTTCGCAGGATCGGCGAGCGCGTGCACAGCGATCGACCGCTCACCGTATCTATCATCTTGGATGGAGAAAATGCGTGGGAGTATTTTCCTCGCAACGGGCGCGAGTTCTTGCGGGAGTTCTACCGAAGGATTCAGGATGACCCGGAGATTCGACCGCTCACAGTTTCGGAGGCCATAAAGGAAGCCGGTGAAGTGCAGGCAGCGGAGTCAGTGGTGCCCGGATCGTGGATCAACGCGAATTTTGACATCTGGATCGGCGCGGATGAGGACCAGGTCGCGTGGAAGCTGCTTCGCGATGCTCGAGATGTGTACTCGCGCGCTGAACGGGCGATTCCACTCGGCGATGTCAGCGCGAACGTAAATCGCGCTGCTGCCTACGAAGCGCTTCTCGCGGCCGAGGGAAGCGATTGGTGTTGGTGGTATGGGCCGGAACACAGCTCGTCAAACGACCCGGAATTTGACGCGTTCTATCGCAAGCTGCTCACGGAAATCTACTTGCAGCTCGGACTCGATGCTCCGGATGCGTTGGCGGAGCCGGTCAAGCGCAAACCTGAAGAAGCGCTCTCGTTTTCGCCGCAATCCTACCTTCGAGTAACTGTGGATGGGAGGGCGACCTCATATTTCGAGTGGATCGGGGCTGGGCTGCACTCACCGGTGCATCGAACGAGCGCGATGCACGGACGAGTTTATCTCCTGCGGGATCTGCACTACGGATTTGATGAGAAAAACTTATTCATCCGCGTGGATGCCATTTCGGAAACGGAACCTCTGCGGGACGGCGAATTTCGCATCGTCGTGCGTGCCGCTTGCGAGCTTCGAATACACGTACAAATCAAATCGGGCGCTGTTGCCGGCACAGTCGTGGAGATGAATGATTTGTGCCCGCTGGGTGCGGAGCATCACGTTCGCTCGGCATTCGCGCAATTTCTGGAACTAAGCGTCGCCAAGGAACTGATTGATACCGCCGGAAGGCACTCGATCTCCGTAGGTGTTTCTTATTGGGAGGGCGGATTGCCGGTGGACGTGCTGCCGGCGGAAGGATTTTTGGAAGTAAGGTTGGGAACCGACGGCCTTTCTTGGCCCCTCGCGTGAGGCGAGGTTGAGTTCTGGAGCGACTGCACTCCAACATCAGCGCTCAACGGCTAGAACAACTTGATAGCGAGGTCCCGCGGGGAATTGCCGACGGGGATCAATGTGATCAGCTGAAGGGCTTGCTGGCGCACGCGAACAACGGCGACGTCGTTTGACGCTTCATCGACCGCGAGGAGTAAGTCGCCGGAGGGAACCAATCGCAACGCGCCTGGGCGATTTCCGACTGACGCGCAACTCGAAGGCCCGCTGCTGACTGCGCAATTTCCGAGTGAGCGGTAAGGCATATCAAGCGCCAAAATACGGCCGGAACTGGAATCGCCGATATAGAGCATCGCACCATCGTCGGACAGAGCGCCGCGATCCGGCGCGGAACCCACCACGAAGGAATCCGCCAGTTCGCGCGCGGCCGTATTTATGATCGAGATCGAATGCGCCTCTGGCACCGAGACGTAGAGTTCGCCGCCATCTGGTTTCAGAAGCAGGGAATCGGGACGCCCGGGAAGCGGCAGATTCTCCAGCAAGATGCCTCTCTTCAGATCGACAACGGAAATTTTCGCGGCTCCGCCTGCGGCGACAAAAGCCATACTCGAATCCGGAAGCACCGCCACATCCGTGGGTTGGCCGGCAACGCCAACGGTGAATCGCGAGTTGAAGTTCGCGGTATTGAATGCCTGCAAAGTGGAGTCGCCGAAGTTCACGATCAGCAGAGTCTTTCCATCGGGAGTTGCGCGTGCCATCGCGGGCGCGGAGCCGGTTTTCGCGGAGGCAACGATTCTGCGCGAAGCGCAATCAATCGCGACTACGACATTCGAGCCGGAGGCAGCCACAAAAGCGCGGGTGCCATCCGGAGAAAAATTGAGCGCGTACGGCGAAGCGCCGACCGGAATTCGCGCCACGATTTGGTTCGAATCGGCGTCGAGAACCCACACGTAGCCGCCCTGAGTGGACACTCCCCAGATTTCTTTGCGCGTAGGATGCGAACGAATGCCTGCCGGGAGCGGGCCGACAGCGACATTCGCACGAACATTCAGATTCACAAGATCTACGACGCTGATGGTGCCATCGGCGGAATTAGCGACGTAGGCGCAGAGCTTCGCGCCAGGCCGCAGCGCCGAAGAGCGCGGTTTTACATAGGCTTGCCGCACCGTCAGAAAAATCAGCACCGGCAGGATGAGGATCAGTCGGTAGGAGAAGGGGCGCATTAGCCAAAATTGTACCGCACGGTGGCCGCTCTAATTCACGCTGCGATGAAGAACGGCCGCGATTTGGCGGACTTCGTCGCTGAGGCGAACGAACTCGGCGGGCAGAATGCTCTGCATTCCGTCCGAGAGCGCATGGTCGGGGTCGTTATGCACTTCAACGAGGATTCCATCGGCGCCGACCGCGACGGCCGCGCGCGTAAGCGGCAGCACTTTGTGGCGTTTGCCTGTTGCGTGGCTGGGATCGACAACGATGGGGAGATGGGAGCGTTGCTTGACGGCCGGGACGACAGTGAGGTCGAGCGTGTTTCGAGAATAATCCGCAAATGTGCGGACACCGCGCTCGCAAAGAATCACGTTGTAATTTCCTTCGGACATCACGTATTCCGCGGCCATCAGAAACTCATCCAGCGTCGCGCTTAGGCCGCGCTTCAGAAGTACCGGCTTTCGCGCGCGGCCAGCTCGTTTCAGAAGCGAAAAATTCTGCATATTGCGCGCGCCGATCTGGATCACGTCGGCATACTTTTCGACGAGATCGAGGCTCTCGTTATCCACCGCCTCAGTGACAATACCCATCCCGTATTTTTCGCGTACTTCGGCAAGAATTTGCAGCCCGGGCTCGCCCATTCCCTGAAAACTGTAAGGGGAAGTGCGCGGCTTGTACGCGCCGCCGCGAAAAAGTTTGACTCCCGCAGCAGAGACTTCCTTCGCGATACTGAGAGCTTGTTCGCGCGATTCGACAGCGCAGGGCCCGGCGATCAGCGCTACGTTGTTTCCTCCGATTTCCACGACGCCTGCCGGTGCGTTAATGCGGATGATCGTCGGTTCCTGCTTCAGATCGAGGCTGACCAGCTTGTAGGGTTTGCTGACCGGAATGCATTCCACAACGCCGGACATCGATTCGATCGTGCCGATGTCCACAGCTCCAGTGTTTCCCGTGATACCAATGGCCGTACGATTAGAGCCGGGGATCGGGTGCGCTCGCATGCCCGCGGCTTCGATTCGATCGCAAACCGCTCTAATCTGACCTTCCGTGGCGTGCGAATCCATTACGACAAGCATCAGGGCTCCTAAAATACAGGGAAGTGAAACGACAAGTTTAATGCAGCGGACGAGTCGCAGCAAATTGAGACGCGCTCTCACTGATGTGTGGCTAGTGGCTTCAGCAGATCGTCGAGAGAATTTGGTTTCGATTCGTCTCGAACCAGGTGCGGGTAGCGGTCACCGCCGTGGTAATCGATCGCGCAGGTCTTGGAATAATCCCAAACGGAAACAAGCAGCGTAATCGGTTCTGTCGAACTCTTGCTGTCGCGAATCGCGTCGGCCAGCCCATCGGTGGTGTAGGCGCGACCATTAACTGCGACGAGTTTCATCCCGGGACGAACGCCTGCTTTGAATGCTGGGCCATCCCAAATCACATCGGAAACGCTGCCATCACCGCCCAGCGTGACGCCGATCGTGTAAACCGTGTTCGCGGGTGTTCGGCTTGAGCGACCGCCGCGGGGAGGATCGGAATTGAAAAGCAGCTTCCAACCTCCGCGCTCCAGGCCACCAAGTGGAGGATCGGGCGCCGTGGAGTTGAGCCGAGTGTTCAGGAACGTTGCCCAATCGTACGGAACGATTGCGTTGAGCGCCTGAACGAGCTGTTCGAACGTGTATGGTTTTACTTCGGGGCCGTTGTTAGGGCCGCCGTAGAAGGCGTGCAGGAAATCGTCCATCGTTTTCTGGCCATGCGATTCTTCCCGGATGATCGACGCCGCTTCCAACCATATGAGTTCGCCTTCTTCGTAGTAATCGGAGCCTCGGCGCCAATTTCCCCAACCCGCGCCGCCAAACATCCCAGGCACTGCAGAAGCGGTATCAATCATTGGCCGCCAAGTACGTCCCGGGCGGCCAGCACCGAGACTGGCCGCAGCCGAGGAAATCGTCTGGTAGTAATCGTCTGGCGTCCACATTCCACTGCGCGCGGCCAGCACGTCTCCCAGAAAAGAAGTGTTGCCCTCATACACCCACAAGAGATCAGTCTCCATAGGAGACTGCAGATTGAAAGTCATCTCGCCCTGCGGGCGGCGGAATTTTCCGCTCCAGGAGTGCGCGAATTCGTGGGCAAGCAGCCCTCCGACTTCGCGGCCAGCCCCGGGGGAAAGCAGTGCGCGTTCGGGCAAGCGGCTGTCGTTGGATTCATGATGCTCCACGCCGAAATGGCCCGTGTGATCGCTCAGTGTGAGCAGGAAATGGTATTCGCGACAATGACGTGCACCGAAGATCTTGCCGGATTCCGCGACCAGATTCGTCAGGCCGCGGCGGACATCAGCGGGCATTTCCAGATCATCGGCGGCCTCCGCGATGATGTCGATCTCATGGTGCACCGGCTCCCCTGCTGGGGTGAGATCGATGGCGCGATAGTATTCGCCTGCGACGAGCGGCGAATCAGCGAGTCGTTCAAGCGTGACAGATTGGAAGGTTACGGTGTCGCCCTGGCGCGAATCAGCTGACCGCAATGCAGTTCCAAAGTTCCATGATTTGGGCAGCTTGAGTTCGGGCGCAATCATCAGCTGAGTTTCGGCGACCTTGTCCGGATAGAGGACCACTTGATACCAGTTGAGGACCATAAGTTTTTCGCTGGTCATGCCAGCGGTGGGCCCGCCGAATCCTGTCGGCTCGAGATAATCGAAGGAAACCTCGAGCTGCGAAGCGCCTGCGGGAATGGTTACGTGGAAGGCGAACACGTCCAGCAAATCTCGCTTCCAGGGAATTTCCTTTTGGCCGGCGAAGAAATGAAGGCCGGAGACATTGGCGATCGGTCCGGCAGGTTCGTGAAGACCGGGAATCCATTTCGGGTAGAAAAGCGTGAGCGCCCCGGGCGAAACAGGAATGACGAGGTGCGAGTGCAGTATTCCCAGCGGCGCCTGCGACGCGTCTACCGACAATCGGATCGGCGCGGCTTGCGCCCACAGAGAATTCGCCCCGCAAGATAGAACAATCAGGAACCCGATGGCGCTCGACAATCGCTTGCGCATGAGCTCTCTCCGTAGTCTTTCTCAGTGCGGGCGAGAGAGTACCACGGGTGCGAAGCAGCGGTTTCCGCGAAACGCGTATGCACACTTCCGCGGGCAGCTCTAGGTAGAGGAGGCGCTCGTCTTAATGAGGGCCTACGCGCCGACGGCTTTGTAGCCGCTGGTTGGCGCTTTCTTGATCGCCGCGAGCGCTTCTTCGCTCGTGAGCAGGGGCGTTGTCTTCACCGCGCGGCAGGAACCGCCGGCGGCTGCAGCAATCGCGAGCGCCGCGGCATCTGTATTGGTGGGGAGCTCGGCGATCAGCACAACGTCGTAGTCGCCGAATGCGAGCCAGCCGCCAATCAGCTTTCCGCCCAGGTTTTCGACGGCGGGCCGGATCGCTTCCATGCGATTGACCGGGTGCTTGATCATGGTGGCCCAGGAATCCGTGGTATAAGCGGCTTGAACCAAGTATTGAGGCATGGGGTACTCCTTTTCGGGAAGGGATTGAGCAAAATTTGACACTGCATATCAGAGAAGTCAAGAGAACCTGACCGCGTCCAATAGAAGAGTAGAGGCTGCGGGCCGCTTCGGTTAAAATAGAGGCTCGCTGTCGTCGCCGTCTCACCCGAGACAATCGAGGAATATGGCAGAGATCATCGAGAAGATGGAATTGGTGTACGACCCCGAGGACGAATACATCCCCGCGCCAGAACCGGAACCCGAGCCCGCGAAATGGCTCGATGGCAGCTACCGGATCGGGATTCATACGACAATCGCGGGAGATATCGCGCGGTCGCTCGACATCGCACACAAATTGGGGTGCAACGCGCTGCAGATTTTTACGTCGAGCCCACGAATGTGGCCTCGTCCAGGCCGCACGCGCATCGCTGACGCGGATGCAGCTCGGTTTGTCTCCCGGAGAGCGGAACTCGGCCTGGGGCCCGTCGCTGTTCACGCCAATTACCTGATCAATTTGGCGGCAACCGAGCCGGTTGCGCGAGTGCGGACCATTCAGGTGTTCCGCGACGAGATCGTGCGTGCAATGTCCATCGGCGCGGATTTTTTGATCGTTCACCCCGGATCGGCACGCGATGGAAATATGGTGCGCGGGGCCGAATTGGTTAGCGATGCCTTGCGGCAAGCGGGGCGTGGATTGAAGCTTGGTGGACTACGCATCCTGATTGAAAACACCGCAGGAATGGGGAATTGCATCGGGTCTCGATTCGAAGAACTGGCTGCAATCATCGCTGGTGTACCGGAGGTTGAGGTTGGCGTGTGCCTCGACACGGCGCATCTTTTTGCAGCGGGATTCCCGATTCATACTCCCGAGGGACTCGAGCAAACGCTCACGCACGTCGATCGATCCATTGGCCTCGATCGCGTGATGGTATTGCACGTGAACGATTCCAAGACGGCGCACGGTTCTCGCGTGGACCGGCACGAACACGTAGGCCACGGGAAAATCGGCAGCGAAGCACTCGCTCGCGTGCTTAAGCATCCCCTGCTTTCGCCCCAGCGGGTTGCGGGACGCGCATTCTTGCTGGAGACGCCGATCGATGCGCCCGGTGACGATCGGAGGAATGTCGCGGCTGTCTGGAAACTCGTCGGAGTGGCCGTAGAGCAAGTGCCCGATGCCGAAGACGGGTTTTCGATGCTCGCAAAGCACGGCGCGCGAAAGAAAACGTCCCCGCAGCGCAAGGCCGCGAAGACTGAACGCAAAGCAGGTGCAATGCGAGCCCAGAGCGGCGCCAAATCGCACACCAGCGCCCGCGCACCGAGAAAATCTACAGCGCAGCGACGAAAGGCACGCAGAGGAAAGGCCTAGGAGTGGCGGAGTACAACCCACAGGAAATCGAAGCGAAGTGGCAAGCACGATGGGAGCGGGACAAAGCGTTTGACGCCGACATGCCCGCAGCCGAGGCACGCACCACCCAAAAATCTGAGCGCGGAAAATATTACGTGCTCGAGATGTTGCCGTATCCCTCGGGCACGCTGCACATGGGCCACATGCGGAATTATGCGATTGGCGACACGGTCGCGCGCTACCGCCGCATGCGCGGGCACAACGTAATCCATCCGATGGGATGGGACGCCTTCGGCCTGCCCGCTGAAAACGCCGCAATCAAAAATCAGACACATCCACGGGACTGGACCAACAAAAACATCGCCGAGTTTAAGAGCGTGCTGCACCGCTTCGGCTTCAGCTACGACTGGCGGCGCGAGATTTCGACCTGCGAGCCCGAATACTACCGATGGAATCAGTGGTTTTTCCTCCAGATGCTGGAGCGCGGATTGGCGTATCGGAAAAAGAGCCGCGTGAATTGGTGTCCGAGATGCGCGACCGTGCTCGCGAATGAGCAGGTCGTAAACGGCCGCTGCTGGCGGCACGAAGACACGATTGTTGAGACGCGAGAAATCGAGCAGTGGTTTTTCAAGATCACCGCATACGCCGATGAGCTCGTCGAAGCGCTGAACGATCTTGAGGGTGTGTGGCCAGACCGTGTAATCGCCATGCAGAGAAACTGGATTGGGAAATCGCGCGGCGCGCGCGTGCGATTTCAGATCGCCGATGCTTCAGGGCAGAGCATCGAAGTCTTCACGACGCGTATCGACACAATCTACGGCGCCGCGGCGATAATTTTGGCAGCTGCGCATCCGCTGGTCGACTCGTTGATGGCGGGAAGCGAAGCACAAAAGAAAAATGGCGCGCTGCTAGAGAAAATGCGGCGCGCTTCGGCGAAGGCGGAAGACGTCGCAACAGCCGAGAAAGACGGGTTTTTCACCGGCCGGTACGCGATCAATCCGTTTAGCGGTGAAAAGCTGCCGATCTGGGTGGGAAATTTCGTGCTGATGGAATACGGCACCGGCGCGATCATGGCCGTGCCCGCTCACGATGAGCGCGATTTCGAGTTCTGTTCGAAGTACCAGATTCCGATACCGACGGTCATCGTTCCGCAAACCGACACAAAGCCTTCTGCCCGGGCCGCGTCCGGTGATTCGCGGGAAACGGGCGACTTCACAGCGATTCACGAAGCGTTCATCGATTACGGGCGCCTGGTGAATTCAGGCCCGTACAGCGGATTGACGAGCGAAGAAGCCCTCGCGAAGATGACCGCTGATGCGGAATCACGGGGATTCGGCAAGGAGGAAACGACTTACCGCCTCCGCGATTGGGGAATTTCCCGGCAAAGGTATTGGGGCACGCCGATTCCGGTTGTCTATTGCCCCACGCACGAAATGGTGCCGGTGCCTGTCGACCAGCTTCCAGTCGTGCTGCCGCCGAATCCGAAGCTCACAGGCATGGGCGAATCTCCGCTGGCAGCCACTCCCGAATTTGTGAACACCACGTGCCCGAAGTGCGGCGGGCCCGCGCGGCGCGAGACGGACACGATGGACACGTTCGTCGATTCGTCGTGGTATTTCCTGCGCTACCTTTCGCCACACGACGCGAAAGAACCATTTGCACGCGCAGCCGCAAATTATTGGTTTCCTGTCGATCAATATATCGGCGGAATTACGCACGCGATTCTGCATCTGCTCTACGCGCGATTTTTTTGCAAAGTGCTGCGCGACATCGGCCTCCTGCAGCAGGCGGAGCCCTTCGCGCGCCTCTTTACGCAGGGCATGGTGCTCAAAGGCGGCACCGCGATGTCGAAGTCAAAAGGCAACGTGGTTGGAGCGCTGGACATGGCCGAGAAATACGGCGCGGACACGGGAAGGCTTTACACGCTTTTCGCCGCGCCTCCGGAGAAAGACATCGAGTGGAGCGAGGCCAGCGTCGAGGGTGCGGCGCGTTATTTGAGGAGGGTCTTCGCGCTCATCGAGAGGCACTCCGCCGAAGCGAAGTCGGCGCACGGCACGAATTTGGAGGTCTCTTCCCTAAAAGAAAAAGAGAGAGCGCTGCTGCGCAAGACGCACCAGACCCTCCGGCGCGTAAGCCACGATTTTGAAACGCGCTGGCACTTTAATAGCGCGATCGCGTTGACGATGGAATTGGTTAACGAGATTCACGCCGCCGAACCTCTCGAGCGCAGCGTGCGCCCGGAAGTAATCCGCGAAGTCCTGGAATTATTGACGCTGATGCTTGCGCCGATGATTCCGCATTTAGCGGAAGAAATGTGGGAGATGCTCGGGCACAGCGGTGGATTGATGGCCGCGCGCTGGCCCGATTATCGCGCGGAGCTTGCCGCCGATGAGATGGTAGAAGTCGTGGCGCAAATAAATGGACGCGTGCGTGCAAAGATGACAGTCGAGGCAGGGCTCGCTGAAGAAGAACTCGTTGCGCGCGCGAAAGCAGAACCGCGGGTAGCGTCGGAACTAGCAGGGAAGCATGTGGTGAAGTCGATCGTGGTTCGCGACAAATTGGTCAATTTTGTGGTGAGGTGACGACCTTGGCCACTCACAGCGTAACGGCGGCGGTTCCGAAGAGCGAGCGCGGCGGAATTGTCGTGCTGGACTTCGGCGGGCAGTACACGCAGCTGATCGCGCGGCGCGTTCGCGAACAGCAAGTGTTCTCTTCGATTTTGCCGTGCACTGCCTCTCTCGAAGATATTCGCGCGATGGAGCCGGCTGGAGTCGTATTAAGCGGCGGTCCAAGCTCGGTCTACGACGCGGCCGCGCCGAAGTGCGATCCGCGTGTGCTCGAGCTCGGCGTGCCGGTGCTCGGAATCTGCTACGGATTGCAGTGGATCACGCACAAGCTCGGCGGGGAAGTCGAGCGCGCCGGACGCCGCGAATACGGCCCCGCTCGGCTCGAGGTTTCCGATTGCGCAGGATTGCTCCGTGGAATGCCGCCGGCCCTACGCGTCTGGAACAATCACGGCGATCACGTTCACGCATTGCCGAAGGGATTTCGCGTCACCGGGCGAACCGACAACGCGATTTCCGCAGCGGAGGATCCAGTTCGGCGCATTTACGCCGTGCAATTCCATCCTGAAGTGCAGCACACCGAGCAAGGCTCGGCAATTTTGCATAATTTTGTTTTCGATATTTGCGAAGCCAAGCCGAACTGGAATGGTTCGGCATTCATTCATGAAACCGTCGAGCGGATTCGCGCTCAGGTAGGCACCGGGCGCGTGATCTGTGCGCTGAGCGGCGGAGTGGACTCAACCGTCGCAGCGGTTCTCGTCGGACGCGCCATTGGAGCGCAACTCACAAACATCTTCGTAAACACCGGCCTCCTCCGCAAAAACGAGTTCGAAGACACGCTGATGCTCTTGCGAGATTGCCTTGGATTGCGCGTCGTCGGAGTAGATGCGCCGAAGAGGTTTCTCTCGAAGCTCGTAGGTGTGGCGGACCCCGAAGAAAAGCGCAAGAAAATCGGCGCGGAATTCATCGGCGTGTTTGCCGATGAAGCGCGAAAGCTTGCGGCGCAGGGTAACGGCGGCGAACTGAAATTCCTCGTTCAAGGCACGCTCTATCCAGACGTGATCGAATCGGTTTCAGTCAAAGGACCATCCGCGACGATCAAAACTCATCACAATGTCGGGGGCCTTCCGGTGGACATGCCGTTTTCCCTGATTGAGCCGCTGCGGGATCTTTTCAAAGATGAAGTCCGCCGCATCGGTGCGGAACTTGGTCTGCCTCGAGAGATGCTCACGAAGCAGCCCTTTCCCGGGCCGGGTCTCGCGGTTCGCATCGTTGGCGAAATCACTGAAGATCGCCTCGTGACGCTCCGCGAATCCGACGCAATCGTAACGCAAGAGATTCGCAACGCCGGCCTTTACGAACAGATCTGGCAGTCGTTTGCGGTGCTGCTGCCGATTCGAAGCGTCGGTATCATGGGCGACGACCGCACCTACGGCTGGACAATCGCGGTACGGGCCGTGCAATCGGAAGACGCAATGACCGCGGACTGGGTGCGCCTGCCCGAGCGCGTGCTAGAAAAAATTTCTTCGCGGATCACGAACGAAGTTCCGGGCGTGAATCGCGTCGTTTACGACATCAGCTCAAAACCGCCAAGCACGATCGAATGGGAGTAAACAAGAAGTGGAAGGGACCGAACGCGAATATCCTTGGTATACCGCTGGTACATCAGGGGCCGAGCTGCGGCTCGGCCCCGCGGACGTTTCCAGCCACAGGGAGAAATTAGCGAGTCGACATCTTCTGCGCCATGTAGAGCAGAAGACGGCGATCGGGTTCTTCGATCCGGCCTAGCAGGCGGCGAAGCTTGTTGAGGAATCGCGCTTCCTTGCCGTGCGTACCGAACGCGATATCATCCGCGGACTTGCGCTTCGGTAGGTTCGGCAGCTCGGGCGGCTCCTCACCATCGTAGAAGAGTTGATAGAGTGGGACCTCGAGAGCTCGAGCCATCTTTTCGAGAGTCTCGATAGCGGGAACGGTATGACCGTTCTCAACACGCGAAATGTAGCACCGCAGCAAGCCGGTGCGCTTTTCGATGTCCCCTTGAGAGAGTTTCTTTTCTTCGCGCATAGCGCGAAGACGGTCGCCTATAATCATGTCGCCATTATTACAGGTGGTTACGCGGCCATGCAAGCGGAAAAGTGAGGTTCTCCACAGGTATTATAGAGTCGCGTAAGATGTAACCGAATTCGAATGGCAAACGTCCCAAAATTGGAAGTCGTAGATCGTAGGCCGCTGGAGCGTTCTCCGGAGGCCGCCGCAGACGAGCGCACGCTCGTCCGGCAGGCCCAGGCCGGGGAGGTGGCAGCTTACGAGAAGCTGTTGGCGAAGCACCAACAGCGGGTTTTCGCGGTTGTAGGCGGGATCCTAAGGCGGCGGGAAGATATAGAAGACGTAGCGCAGCAGGTATTCGTCAAGGCGTATTTTTCTTTGAAACGCTTTGACCTGCGTTCCGCTTTTGGAACTTGGCTGTACAAGATTGCGGTTAATGAGTGCTGGGACTACCTCAGGAAGAAAAAAGTCCGCCGGCTGGTTTACGAAGCGGACCTGAGCGAGGAACAGACCCGGCATCTGGCTTCGGCCAGCGAGCAATCTCTGGGAGAGGGACGCCCCAGGGAGGATTCGGAAAAGAGAACCGAGCAGCGGGAATTGATCGAAAGACTGCTCGCGGAGTTGGATGAACAAGACCGGTTGATGCTGATCATGAAGGAAGTGGAGGGTTTTTCGGTCGAAGAGATCGGCCAAATTCTCGGGATCAACGTCAACACGGTCAAGGTTCGGTTGTTTCGAGCCCGCGGCAAGCTGGTGGAAATTTACCGGCGCCGGGTGCGAAGCGCTGTACCGAGCCCGAAAAGAGCAGGATCCGCCGGACGTTGAGGCGGCAGGAGGATGGCAGCAATGCCGGAAAAAATGAATCAAGAGCATTGCGACGAATTCGCAGCGCGGCTGGAATCAGCGCTCGATTCGCGCATGAGCTCTGCGGGGCTGCTTGAGACCGAACTTGCGGCGCACTTGCAGGAGTGCGAGAACTGCCGCGTGACCTTCGATGACGCAGAGCTCGCGCAGAAGCTGCTAAATTGGGGAGTATCCCCCGCGGCGCCGAGCTACGGGTTTTCGACGCGTGTGATGGCCGGAATCCGTGCAGAGCAGGCGCGGCGCGAAGCTTCCGGTTCGATCTTCTGGCGCCCCGTTGAATTACTCGCGGGCCGGTTTGCCATGGCGGCTGCCGCGATCGTTCTCGTACTTTCGTTCGTCGCGTATGAGTCTGAGAAGCCGTCTACGCGAAGCACCGCATCGGCGGAAATTACGGAGCTTGTCCCTCAACCGGATACCTCGCAGCCGCAGACGCCGGACGATGTGTTGGTATCTCTATCGGAGCGTCCCAATGGCAGGTGAGCGTATAAAGAGCGCGGCAATCGCGCTCGTAATCGCCGTGTTCGTGTTGGGAGTGGCGGTCGGCGGTTTGGGAATGTATCTGGAGGGTGCGCGCGTGTTCGCCGGGCGCCCGGCGCCGCAGCCGCGCCTGTCGCCGACGGCCCATCGTGCGCGAGTCGTTGACGAGCTCACTTCCGAATTGGTGCTGACCGCCGATCAGCAGAACCAGCTCCGGGCGATTCTGGAGCAAACTGGCGCCGGGTATAAATCGATTCACGATGAGGAGTCCTCGAAGGCTGACGCCGTGCGCCAAAAGGGCCGCGAGCAGATCCGCGCGATCTTGACGCCGGATCAATTGCCGAAATTC
>DASTCZ010000090.1:0-4080 GCA_035710585.1 Candidatus Acidiferrales bacterium
GAAAGCGGAGAAATTTCGACCGGATAGTCGTAGAGAATCGTCGGCTGAATCAGCTTCGCTTCGGCGACATTCTCAAAAAGCGCGCCTACCAATTCGCCTTCGGTCATTTTATCGAGATCGGGAATCGGCTCGGAGTTTCCCTTCGTTACCCACTCGTTAAAGCGATTGGCGATTTCGCGAGGACCACCGTGGCGCTTCAAATCCTCAAGTTCCGGCGCCGGCCCCGCGCTTGCCGGCCAGTAGCGCACGATGGCTTCGCGCATGGTCAACCTCTGCCATTTGGCGAAATCGAGCTCGTGCTCGCCGTATCTGATCACCGTGCTGCCGGTCACCGTGCGCGCGAGGAGAGCGAAGAGTTCCTCCGTCAAATCCATAAAGGCATGGTAATCGCTATAGGCTTCGTAAAACTCAAGCATCGTGAATTCTGGGTTGTATTTAAAAGAAATCCCTTCGTTCCGGAAATTGCGATTGATTTCGTAGACGCGATCGAGCCCGCCGACAACCAGCCGCTTGAGATAAAGCTCCGGCGCGATGCGCAAATACAAATTCATGTCCAAGACGTTGTGATGGGTGATAAAGGGACGAGCCGCAGCGCCGCCGAGAATCTGATGCATCATCGGCGTTTCGACTTCGACGTATCCGCGCGCATCAAAAAATTTCCGGATCTCGCGGATGATTTGCGCCCGACGCAAAAAAATCTGGCGCGTCTTTGGCGTAACGACGAGATCGAGATAGCGCTGGCGATGCCGAAGCTCGATATCGGAGAGGCCGTGCCACTTCTCCGGCAGAGGCAGAAACGCTTTCGTGAGCAATTGCAGCTCGGTAGCCCAGATTGTCAGTTCATTCGTGCGCGTGCGGAATAGATGGCCGGCGACACCAACGATGTCGCCCATGTCCAGAAGCTGAAAAAGTTGAAAGCCGCGCTCGCCGATCACATCGAGCTTCACGTAAATCTGCACGCGTTCGCCGGCGGCCTGAATGTGCGCGAACCCCGCCTTTCCGTGCAGACGCATGGTCATAATGCGACCGGCGGTGCGGACCTCGATTTTTTCCGCGGCCAGTTCGTCGTGAGTTCGCGCCCCATAGCGCGAGACGATCTCTTCCGGAGTCGTGGTCGCTTCGAAGCGGTGCGGATAGGCCTCGTGGCCGAGCGCGACGATCTGTTCTAATTTTTTCTGTCGCTGGAGATATTGATCGAGCGGCTCAAACGGCAAGTGTGGCTGTCCTCGTCCGCAAATCGCGCGTCGGCGCTATTGAAGCGGTTTTCGAAGAAGTTCGCGGAACGCGAGGCAGTATAGCGAGCGGGTCGAAGAAGCGTCAAGAAATTGGCAGGAATCCGCGCGCTTTCGCGAAGGGCCAGGTCGCCAATTTCCGCACCGGAGCGGCGAGCCTATATTTTCAGAAAGACGTCCGGTTCGGGAAGCTTCGTCCGGAGTTTGAGTTTCGGGCGGATTATCTGAACCAGTGCAGCGCAGAAGAGAGCGGCGATCACGATAATCGCGGCCCGCTGGATCACCCAGTTCAGTGGATGCAGAAGCGGGAGAAGCATCACAAGAGAACCCAACACCACTGCGGAGCCTGATGTAGTGCGCTCCAACCGGGATTTGCAGAATGGGCAGGTAAGATGATGAGGCAAGCCAGACAGATACGAGTGCCAGGGCAATTTCACGCCGTTACTACATTTAGGGCACAGAGCCATTCGGCGCCTCCGCCCACATCCCAACCAGACAATTATATCAAGCAGAGAGCGCCGGACAGACTCATTCGTACCTGAGCGCCAATAGCGGATCCACTCGAGTAGCCCTCCGCGCAGGAACGTAACACGCAGCCATCGCCACGATGAGCAAAAGGAAAATCACAGCGGCGAGCGTAAGCGGATCGCTGGACGTTACTCCGAAAAGCAAGCTCTTCAAGTAGCGCGTTACGCCCATTCCGATCGCGCCGCCGATTAGAGTACCGATCACGGCGAGCACAATTCCCTGCCCAACGACCATTTTCAGGACGGTTGCGCGCCGAGCGCCGAGCGCCATGCGGATGCCGATTTCCCGGGTACGCCGCGCGACTTCATAGGAGAGCAAGCCATAGAAGCCGATGCTCGCCAGAACGAGCGCAAGAACTCCGAAAAATGTGGAAAGCTGCGCGACCAGGCGCTCCTGGTAGAGAGTTTCATCGATCTGCGTGGCCTCCGTTTTCATGTCCACGATGGGCAGGTCGAGTTTTTCCACGATGCCGCGAAGCGACGGGATTACCGCAGTCGGATTGGCCGCGGTACGGATTTGAAATTCTCCGCTCGATCCGGATGGAATGTAAAAAGTTGGCGGGCTGTCTTTTCTCAAGCTGTCGTATTTCGCGTCGCGGACAACTCCGACGATCGTCCAACCGGCGCTTTTCACATCATCGGTCACTTCCGCTCCGAACGACAGGCCGATTGGGTTTAAGCCGGTCAAGTATTTCTTCACGAACCGCTCGTTGACGATCGCGGGCGTCGAAACCGCCTCGCTGTACCAGTTGCGCACCTTCGCGGCCGCCGCAAATTCTTCGGGAAGGAAGTCGCGCCCTTCGACGAATGGGATTCGCAGCGTCTCGAAAAAGTTCGGTCCCACCGGCAGCACGTACGAATCGCCGTGCGAGCCGTCTTTTTTTCCGGGCGTGGGGAAGTCCGTGGTCATCGAGCTGCCGGAGAGAAGAATCGCGTCGCTATAACTAACGGACTGCACGCCGGGCAGAGCGGCAAATTGAGTTTGCAGGTCGCGAAAAATATTTTCAACAGGTGTTCCGTGAGCTTTGGCGAGCGTGGTATCGACTGCAAAATTCAGCACGTTTTGCGTTTGAAACCCGGGGTCCGTATTTCTGAGATTTTGCAGCGTGCGGACGAGCAACCCCGCGCCAACCAGCACGACAACGCTCAAGGCGACTTGCGTTACAACGAGCAGATTCCCGGCCGTGAGTCTTCGCGACCGGCCTCCAGCCGCGGATTTGCCAAGCCCCTCCTTCAGTGCAGGAGTGAGGTCTATTCGCGAGCCACGAAATGCCGGCGCAAGCCCGAAGACGATGCCCGTCAGAATCGCGACGCCGCCGGTGAACGCGAGCACTCGAAAATCGATATGAGTGTTCAGCGAGAGGTTGCGCCGGCCGATGTATTCAGAAAATAGCGTTGCGAGCAGGCGCGTGCCCCACTGCGCCATCAAAACTCCGACGAGGGCTCCAAGCAGCGAGAGCGTCACGCTTTCCGTCAGCAATTGACGAATGATCCTCGACCGTCCCGCGCCGATCGCCAGACGGATGGCGATTTCCTTCTGCCGCGCCGACGCGCGTGAAACCATTAATCCCGCCATGTTCGCGCAAGCGATGAGCAAGACCACCCCAACGATGGCCATGAGAACGTAGAGTGGCTGTGAAAAACGTCCGCGGACGCCCACGAGCGCCGACTGCGCAGGAAGGAGCACGATCGACGGATTCGCGTTCGCGTCCGGGAATACAGGCTTGTCGCCCTGCTGGCTCTGGTTCCGGAAAGTTACACTGGCTCCGGCCTGCGCCTGCGCGACGCTCACGCCCGGCTTCAGGCGGCCGGCGAGCACGATCCACCACGAACCCGCATCCTCCATCTTTAGATTCCAATGTTCGGTGAGCTGGCGGCGCGCGGAAATCGGAAGCCACATGTCCTGCACGGCGCCGGGCGTCAGAGTGGTGAATTGCGGCTCGGTGACTCCGACGATCGTGAAAGACTTTCCGTTGACGAAGATCGTGTGCCCTACTACTCCTGCATCGCCCGCAAACTTCGTTTGCCAGTACGAGTAACTCAATTCCACCACAAGCGGAGCAGACTGCGTGTCGTCGGACGGTTGAAAAACTCTTCCCACGACCGGACTTACACCCAGCACTTCAAAGTAGCTTCCCGACACGTAGCGCGCGTTGGCCAAGCTTGCGGGACCGTTTCCGCTGATGTTCAGTCTTGCGCCGCCAGCAAACGCGGCAACGCCCGAAAAAATCGAGGATTGCGACATCATGTCCGTGACAAACGGCACCGAAAACGAACATCCGGAAGAAATATCCAGTGCGTAGCTTGTGACGCAGTCACCG
>DASTCZ010000091.1:0-9749 GCA_035710585.1 Candidatus Acidiferrales bacterium
GCCCGGCGCAAGTTGATTTATTCTGAAAATTCACGCCGCACGCATTTGGCGAAACTATCTACGGGACGATCGATGAAATCGCGCGAAGTGAAAATCGTAGGACGGCAAATCTGGGCGGAAATCAGCACGGGCGTGCTGCAAAAAAACCTCCGCGCGATCCGAAAACACCTCGACGCGAATTCCACATCGGTCAAGCGAATCAAGGTGCTGGCCGTGGTGAAGGGGAATGGATACGGACACGGAACCGCCGCAGCAGCGAAGGCATTTGCGAAGGCCGGCGCGGAGTGGTTCGGCGTCACGTGCTCGCAGGAAGGCATCGAGCTTCGCGAATCGGGCTTCCGCAGCAAGCCGGTGCTCGTGCTTACCGGATTCTGGGAAGGCGAAGAAGCGCGGCTGATCGAATACGGATTGACTCCGGCGATCACCGATTGCCGCCAGATGAAACGGCTTGAACGGGCAGCCGCGCGCGCCGCGCGGAAATTGCGAGGGCCGCTCGGAATCCACCTGAAAATCGACACGGGGATGAACCGGCTCGGTGTGCCGCCCGATTCGATGGATTGCGTCGCGCGGCAGCTTGCGGAATGCCCGCATTTGCGGCTCACCGGCACGTTCACTCACCTGGCATCGTCGGAAGATCTGGCTTCGCCGCAATCCGAAGAGCAAACGAAAATATTCACGCGCGCGCTGGAGGCGCTTCGCCAACGCAAGATCGATCCGGGCCTCGTGCACATGGCCAATAGCGCCGCGGTGATTTCGCGGCCAGAGACCTGGATGGACATGGTGCGGCCGGGAGCGATTCTCTACGGCTATCATCAGAACTACACGCCTTCGCAAGCGCGGCTCGAAGCGCAGAAGCAGGTGCCGCTCGAAGCCGCGCTTTCGCTGCGCGCTCGCATCGTTTCGATCCGGGATGTGTCAGCAGGCGACGGCGTGGGCTACAACGCGCGATTTCGCGCCGCGCAGCACTCACGCATCGCGATGATTTGCGCGGGCTACGCGGACGGCGTTCCGCGGCGGCTGGGAAATCAAGGAAGCGTGATCGTCAGAGGAAAGCTCGCGCCCATCGTGGGAATCGTGTCGATGGACCTGACGGCCGTGGACATCTCCGGCATCGAAGGCGTGGAAATCGGCGAGATCGCGACGCTTTACGGGCGGCGCGAATCGCCGGCGGCTCCGCAGCAGGATGCCTCCGACGTAGCGCGGCTGCTCGGCACGGTGACTTCGGACATTCTGTGCGCAATCAGCAAGCGAGTTCCGCGAGTCTACGTGCAGTAGCACGCTGATCCCATCTGCAGCTATCCCAATCCGGGAAAATCCTGAATATGCGTCGAATTGCTACCGGCGATAGTAGCCGGAAGATATTTTTCGCATTGTCGCGAGTTTGCTTGACCCTCTCTCCCCGCGGGTGTATACGTGAAGTACTGAACTCGTCGGAATTTTCTCCCAGGTCATATATCAACGCTCATTTATTCCTGGGATTACTTACTCATGACGATTTGCGTCCGAACGATTCATATTTTCTTAAAGGGCGTGAGCGATGGTGCGCAATTCTTCGCAAGCCGGCCAAGCCGGCGCATCAACTGTTCGGGAAATTCCAGTTAGAAAATCAAGTGGCGCCAACTACAGCGACGCGCGCGGGTCGAGCGCGATATGGGAGCAGCTGGCCTGGCGCTCATTTTTCATCGCGGCGTGCGTTGCCGTCGGGTACCACTTTCATCCGTTCAATTTGAGCCGTCTTTGGGCGGGGGCCGCGGGGCTGACTTTTGGCCTCCTCGTGTTCTTGGTCGAGATGCGGCTGAAGCGGACCTCGCTGCGCCGACTGATCGGTGCTTCGGTCGGCACCATTCTCGGAATCCTCGCGGCCTATCTGATGACGCTCGTTTTGGCGCACACCTCCATGCCCGAAGCCGAGCGATCTTTCATCGGCATGGCCGTTTTGCTGGTGATGACTTATATCGGGATGATCGTGGGCGCCGACAAGGGCGACATGCTCAACCTGCAGGCGTTCGGCGGCGTGTTCGGCAATGACCGCACGCAGCCGCGAATGCTGAAGGTGGTGGATACGAGCGTGATTATCGACGGTCGTATCGCCGATATCTGCGAATCGCATTTTGTGGACGGCACGCTTCTGGTTCCGGCATTCGTGCTGCGCGAACTGCAGATGGTCGCCGATTCGGCCGACCCGCTCAAACGGCAGCGCGGGCGGCGCGGGCTGGAAGTGATCCAGCGCATCCAGAAGATGCCACACGTGGATGTGGAAGTCGTCGACGAAGATTTCCCGCAGATTCCGGAAGTGGATCTGAAATTGATCGAGCTGGCAAAGCGCCATGACTGCAAAATAGTCACGAACGATTTCAACTTGAACAAAGTTGCCGGCGTGCACGGAATCGAGATTCTGAACGTGAATCAGCTGGCGAATGCTCTGAAGCCGGTGGTGTTGCCCGGAGAGGCGATGCGCGTATTCATCCTGCGCGAGGGGAAAGAATACAACCAGGGCGTGGCGTACCTCGACGACGGAACGATGGTCGTCGTCGATGGCGCACGGAAGATGATCAACAAGACCGTGGACATCAACGTGACTTCGGTGCACCAGACGACCGCCGGAAAAATGATCTTCGGGCGCTACGACGACCGTGTGGACCGCGGAGACCAATCGCGGCTGGCGGCGAATGGAACCGAAGGCGTGCGGCCCGAGCCCATCACGCGTTCGGCGGAAACTCTGGAACGGGCGCCGCGGCCGATCTCTCCTGAGCCGCGCGTCGAATAGTCGCAGCAAGTCTTCCAAACTCTAAACTCGCACAAGGCCTGAAAACGCGTGTGTGCAAGTTTATCTCCGCGCACGCATCGGTTAGACTCTGCACTCCGCTGCAATCCGGGCGCGAGGAGCGATCGCCGCGAGATGGGCCGAACCGTCGCAATTCTGCCGGCCGCAGGACTCGGCACCCGCATGGGCGCCGACACGCCGAAGCAATTTCTCGAACTCGACGGCGCGCCGCTGGTCATTTTCACGCTGCGGCGGCTGGCTGCTTGCGCCGAGATTTCTGAATTCTTGCTGGCCACGCTGGCGGATGAGGCCGCGTCACTGGCCGAGCGCGTGGCAAAGGAAAAGCTCGGGCGGCCGGTACGCGTGGTGCGCGGCGGAGGCTCGCGGCAGGAATCGGTGGGCAACGCGCTGGCCGAATGCGGCGCTGATGCGGAAATTGTGCTCGTGCACGACGCGGTGCGGCCTCTGGTAACAGCGGAACAGGCGAGCCGCGCCATCGCGGCTGCCCGCCACCACGGCGCGGCCATTGTAGGAATTCCGGCGCTCGATACCGTGAAGGAAGTGAAGCGCACGAGCATTCCAGGCGACGTCGCGCTGATTACCGCCACGATTCCGCGCGAACGCGTGGTGCTGGCGCAGACGCCGCAGGTGTTTCGCGCGGGCCTCCTGCGGCGAGCGTATGAGCACGCAGCGAGCGATGGATTCACCGCGTCCGACGAAGCCGGGCTCGTCGAAAGGCTGGGCGTGGATGTGTACGTGGTGCCCGGCTCGGCGCGAAATCTGAAAGTGACGCGCCCGGGCGATATGGAACTGGCGCGATTTTACCTCGAGCAGGAGCGGCGCAAGGTTTAGCGATGCTTGAACGATTCACGGAGGCCGCGCGACGCGCAATTTTCTATGCGCGCGGCGAAGCTGCCGAACGTGGCTCCGAAGAAATTGAAGTGGATCATCTGCTATACGGTGTCCTCAAAACGGATCGTGCGCTGTTGGAAGAGCTGGGCATATCGTTGGACGCGCTGCAAAGACTCCGATCGTCGCTTGCGAAGCGTGATCGCGGGCGGCCGGTATCTCCGTCCGGTATTCCTCTTTCCATTGAGAGCAGGAATGCGATATCGCAATCCGCGGCGGCTGCCGATCGCCACGGGAGTCCGCAGGTTGGAGTGTCGCAATTTCTTGCTGGTCTGTTGGCTGGCGCTCCCCGGCTGCGAAAAGTGTTGACAGATGCGGGGGCGAAAGATGACGCGATCGAAAGCGCCGTCACAAAGATTGACCCCGCATTCGAAAGGCGCGTGCCTGCAGGATGGGAAATGGCGCAGGGCCGCTTCTGCTCAGGTATTGGCTACGACCTGCACCGGCTGGAAGCCGGAAGGAAATTGATGATTGGCGGCGTGGAAATTCCGTTCGACAAAGGCTCCCTGGGCCATTCCGACGGCGATGTTCTGGCGCACGCCATTTGCGACGCGCTTCTCGGCGCAGCCACGCTCGGCGATATCGGAACCCATTTTCCGGATACCGATCCGAAGTGGAAGGGCGCTTCGAGCGTGTCATTTCTCGAGCACATCGCCACGATGCTCGGCGAGCATCTCGGCATGATCAGCCATATTGACGCTGTCGTGATTTGCGAACGCCCGAAATTGGGACCTCATTTTCCGGGAATGAAGCGCGCCCTCGCGGCAGCTCTGAAAATCGACCCCGCGCAAATCAATCTAAAAGCGAAGACGAATGAGGGCGTGGACGCTATCGGTCGCGGCGAAGCGATCGCGGCGCACGTGGTTGCGACAATCCTCCAAAGTTGACGCATAGAATGGGTGCGATGCACGCAGCGATTTCAGACGGCGAGCGCGCCGAGCCGCGCGAGAATCGCTGGACTGCGGCCGGCGTCGAATTGATTCTGCGGGAACGCGGCTGGCTTACCGCCGACGAAACAGCATCCACCGAAAGCGATGAGAGGAAATGGATCGCCCGCGCTGCTGAACTTCTGGGCCCGCAGTCTCCGGATCGCGAAACGCTGGCCGATCTTTTGAGTCTCTGCTTTCACTTTGACCCGGTTGAGATTTTGCGGTCGCCAGCGAGCCACGTCGTGCTTGCGCGCGAGGGAGCGCGTGAAGTGATTCGCGCGCTTGCCTTGGAACTGCTGAGCGACGCGTCGCCAGTGGATTCCGAGCGCTTTCGCGCGCTGATCGAAGCGCTCAAGCAGAAGACGATCCATCGCGGGCGCGCGCTCTTTCATCCGGTGCGACTGGCGTTGGCGGGCCGCGTAGGCGAAGGCGCGCTAGACCGCGTGATTTTGCTTCTCGATTCGGCTGCCGGACTTCCGCAGCTGGCTCCAGTCAAATGCACTCGCGCGCGGATTTTGGAATTCTGCGCCGCAGTCGAATAGAGATGGAGAAAATCAGCGGCATTCATGCTGTCCGCGAAGCGCTGGAGTCCGGGCGCGCGCTGGATCACATCGTGATCGCGCGAGGCCGGCACGGCGACCGGCTGGAGCCCATTATTTCCCGCGCGCGCGAACGCAACGTGCCCGTTCGCTTTGAAGAGCGCGCCCAGCTCGATCGGCTCGCCGGCTCGCCACAGCATCAGGGCGTGGTCGCATTTGCCGCCGCAAAGCACGCGGTGGATCTCGACGAGATTCTCGCGCGCGAGAAAGCCAATCAGGCGACGGGACTCCTGGTGCTGCTCGATGGCGTGGAGGATCCGCACAACTTGGGAGCGATCATTCGCTCCGCGCTCGCCGCGGGTGCGAGTGGAGTGGTTCTGCCGGAGCGCCGCGCCGCGGGGCTCGGCGATACGGTCGCGCGAGCATCGGCGGGAGCGCTCGAGTATTTGCCCGTTGCGCGTGTTGTAAATCTTCCGCGGGCGATGGAAGAGTTAAAAGAAGCCGGCTACTGGCTCGTGGGCTTGGACGAGCGTGCTGAAAAAGATTTCAGCGAGATCGATTTGACGGGAAGCGTGGCGCTCGTAATGGGCGGCGAGGGAAAGGGCTTGCACGAGCTGGTCCGCAAGCGCTGCGACTTCCTCGCTTCGATCCCGACGCGCGGCCCGGTGCGCTCGCTAAACGTCAGCGTTGCCGCCGGAATAATGCTTTTCGAAGCGGTTCGCCAGCGCCACGCGAAATTGGGAAAATAAAATCTCCTGCTGCGCCAAGATGCACTTCCGGTTGCCTACTTGTCGTATTGAATCAGCGACATTACGTCAATTCCAGGCAGCTTAGTACGTCCGTTCAGGAATGTAAGCTCGACAGCAAACGCCGCACCGACGACTTCACCTCCAAGTTGGCGAATCAATTTCACCGTTGCCGCCGCAGTGCCACCGGTGGCGAGCAAATCGTCGCAGACAATCACGTGTTGGCCGCGCTGCACAGCATCCTCGTGAATTTCCAGCGTGTCGGTGCCGTATTCGAGTTGATAGGTCACGCTCGAAGTTTTCGCCGGCAATTTTTTTGGCTTTCGCACCGGCACGAACCCCGCGCCGAGGCTGTACGCCAGCGCTGGCCCGAAGATGAAGCCGCGCGCCTCGATGCCGGCCACCACGTCCACGCGGGCGTCGGCATAATGGGCGCAGAGCGCGTCGATCAATTCGTGAAACCCGCGTTTGTCCTTCAACAGAGTGGTCAGATCGTAAAACAGGATTCCCGGCTTCGGATAATCGGGAATTTCGCGAATCAATTTCTTCAGATCGTTCATTCCGTAGGCTCCGCTGGATTAATCTTCGTATTCAATCGAGAATCTTCCGGCAAATTCTTCCATCATCTCCGCCTCGTCTTCGCTTACGTCATCCACGGTCCCGCCCGAAGGCCCTCGTTTCAATTCCGCACGCAGATCGCGCAGCTGCCGGTCGCTTCCAATCGCGTAGACTTCGACGCGACCGTCACGCAAATTTTTCACGTATCCATGCACGCCGGATTTCCCGGCGGCGCGTTGCGCGAAAAAACGATACCCGACTCCCTGCACGTAGCCCGAAACAAAGAACCTCTTCGAGATCGCATTTCCAGCCATACCGGCGAGGCATTCTATCAAACGCCGCGCGCGCGGCCTCATCCACCGGCCAAATCTCGGCGAGCCGATGTGCCTCGTGTACACTGAGCATCTAAATTTCACCCGGAGCGCAGCGCGCAATTCGTGTTCATGACGGTCATCTCCCGATGGTTCGCTTGCGCGCTCGTGCTCGCGATTCCGTTCTCACTTACCGCAAGATGCTCGCGGGCTCAGGCGCCTGGCGCCAAAGTCACGGTGAAATCTGACGAGCCGCCCGGCGCTCACGTCGCGATCGTCAACGGATTTCCGGAATTGCACGTGGACGGAGAACCGTTTTTCGTTCATGCGGTGGATTTTCCCTACTACGGCGTGCCGCGGGACCTGTGGGCAGCCTCGCTCGATCGCTGCGTCGAACTTGGGATCAATACGATTACACTGCGCATTCCATGGAGCTGGCACGAGCCTTCGGAGAACGAATTCGATTTCGATGGACACACGAACCCGCGGCGCGATTTGCGCGGGTTGATCGAACTCATCTCCGCCAAGAAATTGAAGTTAATCATCAGCGCAGGCCCGGCGAATTCGCCCGATCTGCGCGGAGCAGGCTATCCGGATTGGCTTCTGGCGCGGCCGGAGTTTGCGATCGTGAACGTCGTTCGGCTCATCGGCGCGCCGATTCCAAGTTTGCGTTCCTCCGATGCGTTGCTGAAGGAAGAGTCGGCATGGTTTTCCGCGCTGGCGAAGGAGCTGAACTCAAGTCTGAACGCCCGGCCCACTTCGCCGGGAAGCGGCTCTGAAAAGCCCGGCGCGAAGCCTTCTTCCTTGCTTTACGTAATTTTCGGACCAGCGCCGCTCGAAACGGACGATTCTGAGTGGAGGAAATCGGTCGAAGCGTTTCGAGGCTTATTCATTGCGGCGGGAATCGACGCGAATTTTCTGCGCACCGAGCCCGACGCCGGAGCTGCGATCGCAAGAAGCGGGCCTGACGATCCCGTTGGCGTTGCCGCCCGCTGGCCGGGCTCCTCGGCCGTTGTTCACGATTTGGGCGTCGCTCCGGCGGCTCCCGCGGCCCTGATTACATCTGCGGATCTCGACGCGATAGGCCGGATCTCGCAGCAACTGCGATTGCAGCCGCGCTGGCCGTCGATCGTCGCCGATCTCACCATGAAGCCGGATGTTGGCGTTGCTCTGAATGCTGCCGCAGCCATGCGAAAGGATTTGTTGCTTAGCTCGCGCGCATTTCTCGCGCAGGGGGTCGCGGGAATTTCTTACAGCAATTTCCAAGTGACGCTCACGCCGCCGGGCTATGAAATCGCCGGCATTGCGGCGCCAGTTTCGGAGTCGCTGGATGCCTCCACAAATCCGCTGCCGCCCGCGGAGGCTGTCCGCCGCAACGGCGATCTGGTGCGGCGTTCCGGATTTTTTCTCGCGAGCGCGCACCGCCGCACAATCCTGGGAATCGTTGACTGGCGAAGCCAGATCGCAGCATCACGAAGCGACTCCGCAGTTCAAACGGCAATTTCGAATTTCGATACCGCGGCACGCAAAATCGAGCGAACCGCCGAGCTTGCCGATGTTCCGCTCGACCTTGTCGATCCCGATCGGCAGCCGCTGCTCTTTCTGCTGCACGACACAATGCTGTTGCTTATTTCTCCGCCGGAGCTGCGCGGGCGCTCGTTTCTCTCTGAAAAATTGCAACAGGCTTTGCTTCAGTTTGTCGAGCGGGGCGGTTCGCTGGTGTGCATTCCGGAATTGCCGCCGGATACGCAAATCGCATCCGCCGTGCAGACCGCCGGGCGCAACAACATTGACGACACGATTTCCGAAAGCTCAGTTGGAAAGGGCAAGATCGTCATCTCGCCGTCCGATTTTTATTCCTGGCTGCATTTGGCGGACGCACCCAGCGAATCGCGCAAGCGCAGCGAAGCGTCCCAGGCGATCGCGCAGCTAAGCAAGCTTATGTTGGCCGAACACGCGCGACCGCCCGTCCTGCGCTCGGCCTCGCCCGCGGACTCACTTTCCATTGCCGAATTACTGCCAAACATCATGGAGACGGCCTTCGGCATCACGGCCTCGAGTTGCCATGCCGGCCACCGCTGCGGCGAAGGCTTGCTTAGCGTCAGCAACGCGAGCGATTCGCCGGCGACGGACATTCTTCGCATCTTGCCGCCGACAACAAATCACAGGACGGCGACCGACGACGATTACGCTGCGCTACCGGTAGAGGTCCCGCCGCGCGAATCCTTGATGCTGCCGCTCGATACTTCTCTGTGCATCGACGAAAAGTCTGGGGATGATTGCGAAGACCGCGTCGTCGCGGCTGGCGCCGAACTTCACAAAATCGCGCGCGAAGGAAAGACTCTCGAACTCACGTTTCTGACGCCCGCGAATGCTACGGTCCTGCTTCATTTGGCCGAGGCGCCGCGTCACGTCGACTTGTTGGAACGATCGATCGAAGGGCAGTACGCGGTGAACACGAAAGTGTTTGCGATGCAGATTCCCCGCGGACCGGCGCCCGGCTACGAACGGCTCGTGAAGCTGCAAATGCCGTACACGCCGCACGTGCCCGAGCTTCCGAAGCCGGAATCGAACAAACACCACGATTATTCGGCGGTGATTCTCAACGACGTTCGCGTGCCCGCGCCTGCGGGCGGCTGGCTTCCGGGTTTCCCCGCGTTGATTGCTCTCGACGCGGCGCGCAGCGGACACATCGTGCTGAACATCAAAAATCCCGGTGATTCATGGTTTACCGTGAAAGCTGAAGTCAGCGGCGCTGCGCAAGGTTCAGATGCGATTCGCGTGCTAAATCAGGCGAACAACATCGAAAGCGTTGACGTTTCTCAAGGCGATGGCTCAGCGGTGGATAGCGACGGTTTGTTACGTGGCGAGCTGCGCCTTTCGAACAAGGACCACTCGATCGCAATCCCTCTGCGTTTCTACGAATCGCCGGAGAACAACAAAACGGAGCGTTACCGCTTCGACTTCGAGCGTTCCGGCGCGCCGGACTGGGT
>DASTCZ010000092.1:0-16477 GCA_035710585.1 Candidatus Acidiferrales bacterium
GCGGAAAGCCTGAACAGAACGAGGCCGTATCTAAATCTGAAGAATACGATTAGCATGGCGGAACTCTGTCGGGGGTGCGTTCATGCGAATTCCGCGCCGAGATTCGTGTGTTGTCGTGTTGCTGGCTACGCTTGAATCCGCCGCCGGGGTGAGCTTTGGGCAGGCGAATTCGAATCTGCGAACATATTTCACGCAGGACGTTGGACTAAAAACCGAGCAAATCGCGGCGATTCGCAGCGGAAAAGCGACGGCGATCAAACTGCCTTCGCGGACGCCGGCGGAAATCTTGGTGTTTGGCGCGGTGTACATCCACGGATCGCCGGACGCGTACCTGAAACTTTCCACGGATTACGAGCATATGCGGAAATTGCCGGGCTATCTCGCAATTGCGCCCTTCAGCACGCCGCCGGAGGCCGCGGACGTGAAGGATTTCGCTCTTGAAAAGGACGACGTCGATGCGCTGAAGCACTGCAAACCGACGGATTGCGAGGTTCAGTTACCGGCGAGCGCGATCGAAGAGTTGAAGAAGACACTGGACTGGTCGTCTCCCGATCTGGAGAAGCGCCTAAACGAATATGCGCGAGGAAAGGTGATCGAGCGGCTGATCGCGTACCAGCGGGATGGAAACGCAGCCCTCGGAACCTACAACGACAAGGAACATCCGACGGAAGTGCCGGAGCAGTTCAAATATGTGCTGAGCTATGCGAAGGCGCTGCCGAGATATCTGCCGGATTTCTACAATTACTTGCTGGAGTATCCCAAGGAAAAACCAGCAAACACGGAAGATTCGTTTTACTGGGCGAAGGTCGCGTTCGGATTGAAGCCGACGATGCGGCTCGTGCACGTTGTAACGCTGCACGGTGAATCGGGCGGCTCACCTCTATATGCGATTGCGGAGAAACAGATCTATTCGAGCCACTATTTTCAGACGGCGCTGGATTTGACGTTCTGCATTCCGGAAACGAATGAGGGTGAGGCGCCGGGGTTTTATCTGGTGAAAGTGATGGGTTCGGAGCAGGCGGGACTAACGGGCGTGAAGGGATCGATCGTGCGAAAAGTGGCAGTGGACCGGTCGGCGAACTCCTTGCAGAAATCGCTCGCGGCTATCAAGGATGCGATCGAGCACGATGGGGCGACGGCGCCCTGATGTAAAGGCGGCTTGGATAGCTGCGCGTGGGAAGTTTTCCACAGAAAGCGAAGTTGTCCTGGCCAACGGCCTTCGGCGTCATTGATTCGATGAATGGCGCGTGCTAGTCTCGCAACTTGCCGCGAGCGAGATGCAAACGGCTCTCCTGAAAAACAAGTGGCGCGGATTTCGCGCGAGTTGAAAATTTTGGCGCGTTGATCGAGCGAGGGCGCATGGCCAACGAAGCGCTGGGAATGATCGAGACCAAGGGCTTGATCGCGAGCATCGAAGCCGCGGATGCGATGGTCAAAGCCGCGAACGTCGTGCTGATCGGCAAGGAATACATCGGCGCGGGATTCGTGACCGTGATGGTTCGCGGAGACGTCGGCGCGGTGAAGGCAGCGACGGACGCGGGCGCGGCGGCGGCCCGGCGCGTGGGCGAGCTTGTGGCGGTGCACGTGATTCCGCGGCCGCACGAGCATGCGGAGAGGCTGCTGCCCGGAGCGGGAAGCAAGAGGGCGAGCAACGTCGGTTAATTCGCGCCGATTTCGTGCGTTTCGTTTGAGCTGGCGATTCTAGGTAGGGCGCTTTGCAACTGCGCGACCGCGACCTCGTTTCCATCCAAGAAGCACGCGAACTTGCCGCCGCGGCATCCGCGGCTCAACAGAAATTTTCCAAATTCAGCCAGGAGCAGGTGGACGCGGTCGTCGAAGCCGCATCGAAAGCGGCCGCCGGCGCGGCGGAGGTCCTTGCGCGTGCGGCGGTAGAGGAAACGGGTTTCGGTAACGTTCCCGACAAGATCATCAAGAATCAGCTGGGCGCAATCGACGTGGCGCGCGCGATTCGCGGAATGCGGACGGTTGGCATCGTCAATGAGGACCGCGAGAGAAAAATTGTTGAGGTCGCGGTGCCGGTGGGAGTGATCTGCGCGATTATTCCCTCAACCAATCCCACATCGACCGCGATCTACAAGACTCTGATTTCCCTGAAGTCGCGCAATGGAATTGTGCTCAGCCCACATCCTTCGGCGATCCGCTGTATTTGCCAGACGGCGAAAGTGCTCTCTAAGGCAGCGGCGGCGGCGGGCGCTCCCGACGGATTGATCCAGTGCATGGAGCGCACTTCGCTGGCGGGGACGCAGGAGCTGATGCGCGCACCGCAAGTGGCGATGATCCTGGCGACGGGCGGAACGGGATTGGTGCGCGCGGCGTACAGCTCAGGGAAACCGGCGTACGGAGTGGGGCCGGGGAATGTGCCGGCGTTTATCGAGCGCACCGCGGACTTAAAGAAGGCGGTCGCCGATATTTTCGCGGGGAAGACTTTTGATTACGGCACGATTTGTTCCTCCGAGCAGGCCGTCGTGGTGGAAGAACCGCTGCGCGAAGCTGCGCTCGTCGAATGCATGGCGCAGGGCGGATTTTTCTTGAACGAAGCGCAGCAGCGCAAACTAGAAGAGCTGCTTTTCCCCGGAGGAGCGCACGCGCCGAGTCCGAAGCTGGTCGGACGTCCGGCGACGCACATCGCTGAACTCGCCGGGATCACAGTGCCGGCCGGAACGCGCGTGTTGCTGGCGCAGCTCAGCGCGGTAGGAAGGGATGCGCCGCTTTCGGCGGAGAAGCTGTCGCCGATTTTGGCGTATTATTCGGCGCCGAACCTGGCTGCGGGAATCGATCTGTGCACGCAACTGCTGCGCTTTGGCGGGCTCGGACACACGGCAGCGATTCACACGAAAAGCGAAGAGGCTGCGAAGGAGTATGGGAAAGCGGTGCCCGCATTTCGCGTGTGCGTGAATACGAGCGCGGTGCACGGTTCAATCGGCTATTCGACGAATTTGTTCCCGGCGATGACGCTTGGCTGCGGCGCGCTCGGCGGAAACATCACTTCGGACAATATCGGGCCGAAGCATCTGATGAACGTCCGGCGAGTGGCGTGGGAATCGCGCGAGGTAGCGCATAGGACGATTCCGGCAGAGAAGAGGATGGAGGCCTTGCCGGAGCAGCTCAAGGCGATGGCTGCCGTGGCAAGCGCGGGCTCACCGGAGAAACCTTCCGAAACAAGTCAGCCGCAAACGGTAGCGCTGAAATCGGAATCTTCGAGTGTCGTTGAGGCGGCTAGCGCAGGCCGTACGGGCGGGCTTTCGGGGGTGCCGAGCCGAGGGGAAATTGCTCACGCGGTTGAGCATGTGATGGCTCATCTGGGAATTCAGAGGCGCGGGGCGATGGCGAGCGGCGAGCGAAGCGCCGGTTCAATTGCGGCTGGCGCACCGAAGACACCGGAGAGCAAGTCTTCGGCACAGACTCAAAGTGTGCTGGCGTTCGTGAGTGAGAATGATGTTCGGCGCGCGATTACGCGCAGCGAAAAGATACTGATCGGGCCGAAAACGATCGTGACGCCTTCGGCGCGCGACCTGGCGTCGGGCCACGACGGCGTGCTGGTCATGAGCGACGCGCCAGTGGCAAATTCAGCTGCAGCGTCGCCGGGCGAATAAAGCCGCGGTTATTTCTATTCCGGCATCCAACTCTACATTGCAATCGAGCAGGCATCGTCAGCGATTCGCTGAACGCGCGGGCTGCCGTGCGCCTATACTGATTCTGCTCATTTCATGAAACGAAGCGAGGCACAGCTTTACGCGCGGATTGCGGCAGCGATTGCCGCCGTGATCACTGTGGCTGTGCTCATCGTGCTTCTGCGCCGCTCCTACCAGGAAAAACAGGCGGAGAAATCCGCGCCGCCTCCTGTGCCCGCGAGCGTGCAGCGGAAATCCGAGGAGTTTTCGTTTTCGAAAATGGAAGGCACGCGGACGATTTTCACGATCCGCGCTTCGCAGGCGACGCAGCTGAAGGGAACGAACCGCAGCGTGCTGCGGGACGTATGGATCACCATTTACGGACGAAACGGAGATCGCAACGACGCGATGCACACGCAGCAGTGCGATTACGAAAACGCTTCGGGAAGAGTTGTTTGTGCGGGCGACGTTCAACTGGATCTGGAAAGCGCGGACGACGCGAAGAGGCAAGCGAATGGATCGCAAGCAGGGGAGCGGGGGCCGAGAATCGTGCACGTCGCAACGCGCGGATTGCAGTTTGAAAGCGGATCGGGAGACGCAGAGACCGACCAAGGTGTTGAATTCAACTTCCCCGGCGGCGAAGGGCGGGCGCAAGGTGTGAAGTATCAATCCGCCGACGGGATGCTGGAGCTTCAGCGCGCGGTGCAGATGAAGTTGCAGCCACCAGCGAGCGCCGGAGAGGCGAGCAAGTCGAGCGCTAACACCGCGCGGCCTCCGGTGGAAGTGAGCGCCGCAAGCTTGCAATACCGCCGAGAGGAAAACTTGATGTTATTGCGTGGGCCCGTTGACGCGAAACAGGCTGCAGCGTCGGGACCGAAAGAGCTGCGAGCGAGCGAGCTGACGCTGCAGCTCGACGAGAAATTTCAGGCGCGAAAGTTAACCGCGCGGGGAACGGACAAGCAACCCGCGGAGATCGAGTCGGCTGCCGCGAAGGGAAAGACGACGGTGGCAGCGAGTGAATTCGCAGCGCAGCTCGCGCCCACAGGCTGGATCGAGAATTTTCGGGCTGAAGGCGGCGTGGATGCGGCGTCAGCAAACGGACCGGCCAAGAGCCGAGTGCGCTCCGCAAAGATCGAAGGCGCCATGGAGCCGCGGGTGAATCAGCCCAAGACGGTCGATCTCTCCGGCGGTGTGAAGATGGATTCGGAGGCGACGGGCCAATCGCGGCATATGGAAACCGCAGCGATGCGAGTCGACTTTGCGCCGGTCACGAAGGGCAAACAACAGGGATCCGAAGCAAGGCACGCAGAGTCGAATTCGCGAACGATGATTTCGTGGGACGATACGCAGAATTCTCGCGGCAGCTCAACTAGGGGCGCGGGCAACGCGGCGAATCGCGCTCAAGCCGATATGCAATTGACTGGTGAGCGGATGGAGATGGATTTCAGCGAACAGAATAGGTTGAAGACCTTGAAAGCGCACGATGGCGCCGAGCTTCACCGCAAGGAGTCCGGGAAGCCGGAGGCGGTTTCGACGTCGCAGGAACTGGCGGCGAATTTCGACGTGCAGGGTGAATGGACGGACGTCGAGCAGAGCGGGAAATTTCAATTGCACAATGGCGCCCAGACTGCGCAAGCGGCAAACGCGAAGCTGACGCGCGCGCCGGACGTATTGACGCTCGATCAGAATGCGCAGGCCGGCGACGGACAATCAACCACCTCCGCGCGATCGATCGTGCTGAATCAAACCAAGGGCGACACGCGCGCCGAGGGAAACGTGGTGTCAACCTATTTGAATGCGTCGCGATCAACGGGCGGGAATGCGCCGGGCGGAACTGTAGGGCCACAACTCGGGCCTGAGCCGGCGCACGTCACGGCGGAGCATCTGCAATCAAACAGCAAGACCGGAGTGGCGCTTTACACCGGCAACGCGCGAATGTGGCAGGGCGATACGACGATGGAGGCGGCGCAGATCCAACTCGATCAGAAATCACGGCGGATCGACGCGAAGGAAAACGTGACGGCGGTGTTCGTGCAGATGCCGAAGACGAATACGAATACGTCGGCAGCGACGGGAAGCCCGCCAAATTCGCCAAGCCGGGGTCGCGAAGCTGCGAGCCGCGGACGAGGAGGAGCAGCGGAAGGCCCGGATCTTTGGCACGTGAAGGCTGGCGCGCTGACTTACTGGGATGGGGAATCGCGAGCGCACGCCGAAGGCGGGGTGCAGGCGGACTCTGCTGAAAAATCGATGAAGAGCCGCACTGCGGATTTCAATTTCGAGAGCAGTTCGGTGCCGAATGGCGGCAAGACGCAGCGCCTGAGCCGTGCGACCGGCGATGGAGACGTAAGCATCCGCGTGCGCGACGAACACGGCAGCGCGGAGCACGCTGAATACGATTCCACGACCGATAAACTGGTGCTTTCCGGCGGAAATCCAACATTTTTCGACGGTTCTGGAAACAAGACCACCGGCCGGCAATTGACCGTCAATTTAGCGGATGATACGATTCAAGTTCAGTCGGAGGAAGGTTCACGCACGCCACGCCACCGGGATGAGAAGTGAACCGGGGATGCTGAAACTTCAGGCTTCGAAACTCACCAAGGCTTATCGCGGACGTACAGTCGTAGATGGAGTCAGCCTGGAAGTTCAGCAAGGCGAAGTCGTTGGGCTCTTAGGACCGAACGGCGCAGGAAAGACGACGACCTTCTATATGGTCGTCGGGCTGGCGAAACCGGATTCCGGAAGGGTGTTACTGGACGGGGAAGAAATCACAGACTTCCCCATGTATCTCCGGGCCCGAAACGGCATAAGTTACCTTCCTCAGGAACCTTCGGTCTTCCGCCAGTTAACGGTCGAACAAAACCTGCAGGCCGTGTTGGAAACGCTTTCGCTGAGTCACGAACAGAGGCGCGACCGCCTCGAGGAATTGGTGGCGCAGGTTGGGCTCGAAGGCGTGCGCTTCAATAAAGCGTACGCGCTTTCGGGCGGCGAACGGCGGAGGCTGGAAATCGCGCGGTCGCTGGTGCTGGAGCCGGCGTTCATTCTGCTGGATGAGCCTTTTTCCGGAATCGATCCGCTGACCGTGGTGGACTTGCAGAAGATGATTGTGGAACTGAGCAAAAGCGGAATTGGAGTGCTGGTGACAGACCACAACGTCCCGGCGACGCTATCGGTGACGCAACGCGCATACATCATAAACAACGGCCGAGTGTTCCGTTCAGGAACGCCGCAGGAATTGAGCGACGACGCCGAAGTAAGACGTGTGTACCTGGGCGAGCGCTTCCGGTTACACTAGGGAGACCGAGACTCCCCGCCTCGAAGTCCTGACATGAGCTGGCTCCAACCCAAACTCCATCTGAAGGTCGCGCAGAAACAGATTCTGACGCCGGGCCTGGTGCAGATGGTGAGCGTGCTCGCGCTGAACCGGCTCGAGCTGCGCGACATGATCAACGCGGAGTTGGTGGCGAACCCGGTGCTGGAAGAAGTGACCGAGGAGATGCCGGTCAGTGAGGATTACACCAGCGAAACTTTCGTTAAGGCCGAAACAGAAAAAGTTCCTGAAACGGAAGCCGCGAATCCCTTCGATGAGTTCGATGTTTCGGCGCTCTACAAATATCTCGATAGCGGCCCGCAGGAAAGTGACAATCGCGAGCGCGAAGTCATCGAAAAACCTTCATTCGATAAATTCATTTCCTCGCCGGAAGGGCTCACTGAACATCTCACCTGGCAATTGCGATCGACGATTTGCTCCGAGAAAGCGTTTGAGATCGCGGAAATCATCATCGGAAATCTGGACGAAAACGGCTACCTGACGGCGTCGCTGGAAGAAATCGCGAAAAACGGCAGCTACGACATGGAAGACGTCGAGGAGGCGCTGGCCGTCGTGCAGGAATTCGATCCGCTCGGAGTAGGCGCACGAAATCTACGCGAATGTTTGCAGATTCAGCTGCGCGCCCTCGACCCGCAAAACACCCTCGCGCAACAGATCGTCTCGGAATGCCTGCCGAAGCGGCCAAACGCGGCAAACGGAACCGGGGCGAGCGAAAACGGTACGAGCGCTGCGGTTGAAGAGCCGGATTCGCCGCTTTCGAGACTGTTGCAGGCCAATCAGCCCAAGGAAATCGCGCGCGCGCTGAACCGTCCAGTTGAGCTCGTCAAGCGCGCGGTGGACGTGATTCGTAAGCTCGATCCAAGGCCGGGACTACGCTACAACAAGACGCAGCCGCGGCTGGTCGAGCCGGATGTTTATTTCAAGAAAGTGGATAACGAGTGGCAGGTGTTCGTAAATGATGACGACCTGCCGCAATTGCGATTGAGCCCGACCTATCGGCGGCTGCTCTCGCGCGATGTGGCCGATCGCGACGTGCGCAACTACGTGAAAGAGCGTTTCACCGCGGCGATCCAACTGCTCAAGAATATCGAACAGAGAAAACACACGATTTTGCGCGTGTGCCAATCGATCATCGCGCGTCAGGGCGAATTTCTGGATCACGGTCCGGATTCGCTGAAGCCGATGATGATCAAGGAAGTCGCGGAAGAAGTCGGCGTGCACCCATCGACGGTGAGCCGCGCGGTGGCGAGCAAGTATGCGCATACGCCGCAGGGCGTGCTTGAATTGAGGTCGTTTTTCTCGGAATCCGTGAACGGGCCGGAAGGCGGCAACATGTCGCTGCTGGCGCTAAAGCGCCTGGTGAAGAAAATGATCGAGGAAGAGGACACCTCGAAGCCGCTGACCGACGACGCAATCGCGAAAAAACTCAGCGAAGGCGGAATCCAGGTGACCCGCCGCACAGTGGCGAAGTACCGAGAAGATTTGCGCATCCCCAGCACCCATCAACGCCGCGTGAAGGCGTAGGCGCGAATTCAGGTGGCCCAGCACCAGAATCGCAACCGGCGGCATCTGGTCGTGCTCACCGGGCTGAGCGGCTCGGGAAAAAGTACTGTCCTCAAAACTTTCGAAGACCTCGGTTTCTACTGCATTGATAACCTGCCAATCGGGTTGATCCCCATGTTTGCGGATTTGCCGCTCGGCGGTGAAGGCGACGTGACCCGCGCTGCGGTGCTCGTCGATGCGCGCGAAGGCGAGCAGATCGCACAATTGCCGAAAATCGTGCGCCTGATGCGGCGCGACGGCGTGCGCGCGGAGCTGGTGTTCATCGAGGCGAGCGAAGAAGCGTTGCTGCGGCGATTCAGCGAAACGCGGCGGCCGCATCCGCTCGCGCAAGGGACATCCGTGCGGGCGGGGCTCGCGCGCGAGCGGAAATTGATGGAGCCGATCCGCAAGGTCGCGGACGTCGTGATCGATACGACGAAATTTAATGTTCACGAACTCCGTGCGTTCATCACGCGAAGATTCCAGGAGCGGCGCGACCGGCCACTGCTTGTTTCACTGGTCAGCTTCGGTTACCGCTACGGGATTCCTTCGGATGCAGACCTGGTGTTTGACGTGCGATTTCTGCCGAACCCGCAATTCGTGACGCGTTTGCGCAAATATTCGGGCAAAGATAAGCGCGTGGCGCGTTACATCCGCTCTTTTCCGCAGACGGGAGAATTTCTGAAGCGCATCGAGGGGCTGCTGACCTATTTGATTCCGCACTACATTCGCGAGGGAAAGAGCTATCTCACGATCGCTTTCGGCTGCACCGGCGGCAGGCACCGTTCGGTAATGATGGCGGAAGCGCAGCAGAAACTGCTTGCGAAGGATGGATACGCAACCAAAGTAGTGCACCGGGATATCGATAAGTAAGCGCTGCGTTGCTTGACAATCGCGCAGCACGTTCGTAGCGTTGCAATTTCATCTGAGAGGGAAACGGCGCCACAGCGCCGGTACCGCATTGGCGATCCCAGTTGAATTCCGCAGATTGCTGGGCACGGTTCGCCGCTATCGGTGGTGGCTTGTGATAGCGGTGGTGCTCATGGCCATCGTCGGCGCGATGGAAGGACTGACCGCGCTGATGGTCAAGCCGGCGGTCGATCGCGTGATCGATCCCCAAAGCACCGATTCGACGCTGCACCTGGTGCAATTGCCCTGGAGCCACCGACAGGTCGACCTGAATTCATTTTTCCCGCCGCACATCCATAACCCCTGGACCGTTTTCGCGATTTCGATTTTGGTGATATTTGCGATTAAGGGAATCGCGGAATTTGCCGGCGTGATGATTGTTCAGGCCGTCGGATTGGCGACGGTGACCGACTTGCGCAACCGCGTGTTTGCGAAGGTGATCCGGCAACCGATTGGATTTTTTCAGCACAATCCCATCGGGCGGTTGATGTCTGCGGTGACGAGCGACGTGGAGCGGCTGCGGAACGTGATTTCGGACTGGCTGGCGGATTCATTGCACCAGTTCTTCAGCCTGATTGCCTTCACCGCGGTGCTCTTTTTCGTGAACTGGAGGATGGCGCTTGGCTCCATCGTGATTCTGCCGATGGTGGTATGGCCGATCGGCAAACTCGGGCGAACGATTCGTCGATCGGCTGAGAAGAGCCAGGCACGGCTTGGCGAGTTGACGCAAATCGTGCAGGAAAATGTTGCGGGCAATCGTGTGGTTAAGGCGTTTGGCATGGAGGATTTTGAGACGGCGAAATTCAGGGAAACCGGACGGCGCTGGATGCGGGTGAATTTGCGCTGGGTGGCAGCTTACGTTGCGACATCGCCGATGATGGATTTGTTGGGAGCGGTGGTGATTTGCCTGGTGCTTTTGTACGCACGCGACCAAATCCGACATGGCGTGATGACGCCAGGCGATTTCATGGTGTTCGTTGTGGCTCTTTTCAGCGCCTATGCACCTGTCAAACGGATGGGTTCGTTCTACCAGCAACTGGAACAGGCCCGCGGCGCGACGGCGCAAGTCTTTTCATACCTGGCGCTCCAGGAAGAGCAACCGGATCAACCCGGCGCTGCAACGCTGCCGCCATTTGCCGGCGAAATCGAATTCGACAATGTCAGTTTTGCTTACGACGGCCACGGCGACACGCTTCGAAGTATTCGGCTGCGGGCGCGTGCCGGGGAAGTGGTTGCAATCGTCGGCTCGAGCGGCGCGGGAAAATCCACGCTGGTGAATATGCTGCCGCGATTTTACGCGCCGAGCGGCGGCGTGCTGCGCATCGACGGGCACGACATCCGCGGCGTGACGCTGCGCTCGCTGCGCGAACAGATCGCGATCGTCACACAGGAAACGATCCTCTTCAACGAGACGATCTGGAACAACATTTGTTACGGCCGCGCCGCACAGCCGCGAGATACCGTGATCGCTGCGGCCAAGGCCGCACTGGCGCACGATTTCATCGAACTCATGCCCCAAGGCTATGAGACGCTGATCGGGGACCGCGGCCAGCGCCTGAGCGGAGGCCAGCGGCAACGGATTGCAATCGCGCGCGCGCTATTGAAGAATTCGCCGATTTTAATTTTGGACGAAGCGACTTCGGAACTGGATTCCGAATCGGAGATGGCCGTGCAGGATGCGCTTGCGAACTTGATGGTCGGTAGGACGGTATTCGTCATTGCGCACAGGCTTTCCACAGTCCGGCGCGCCGACAAAATCGTCGTGCTCGACGAAGGAACGATTTCCGAAGTGGGCACGCATCAGGAGTTGCTAGCTCGCGGCGGATTGTATGCGCGGCTATACGAGATGCAGTTTGCCGATATGGACGCCGCGCCGGCAGCGCAGGCCGCAGATGAGGCGGAGCAATCGTGACCCCGACGACAACTCCAAGAGCTGACGCGAAGACAGTGCGCGGAGCGGGTGTGAAATCCATGACGGGTTTCGCGGAGGCGCGCGTCGAGCATGCCGGGTGGGCGCTGCGCGTGAGCCTTCGCAGCGTAAATCATCGTTTCCTCGATTTGCACCTGCGGCTGCCGGAGGGATTCGAAGCGCTCGAGCCCGAGATTCGCCGGGTGCTGCGGGAAAAATTGAAGCGCGGTCACGTGGATGTGAATTTGCGCGTGGATCCAATCGGCGCGGCCTCGGTGCATGTGCACAGCGAATTGGCGGAGGCATATCTGCGTGCCGCGACGGACCTCCGCAAGAAATTCGGCATTTCCGCCGAGCCCGATCTTGTGTCGTTAATGCGGCTGCCCGGGGTCGTGGCGGCAGCCGGCGCCGGGGGCGGCGGACTGAGCGAAGAGGAACTCGCAACCCTTAGCGTGGAAGCAGCGGCATGTCTGGAGCAGGCCGTCACGCGGCTTGAGGAGATGCAGCGCGCGGAAGGCGGGATGCTTGTGAAAGAAATGCGCGCGCGCCTGGAGCTGATTGGCGCTCACGCCCAGAATGTGGAAGCAATCGCGGTGAAGCTGCGGCCCGCGTTCGCGGCGCGCCTCGAAGTGCGGCTGAAGGAATTGATCGGCGATGGCGCCATTGATGCGGGACGCATAGCGCAGGAAGCAGCACTGCTTGCCGAGCGCAGCGACACTACGGAAGAGCTGGCGCGGTTGGCGAGCCACGTCGAGCAATTCGGAAAATTGCTCGATTCGCAGGGTGAGATCGGCAAGAAGCTCGATTTTCTGCTGCAGGAAATGCAACGCGAAGCGAACACCCTGCTTTCGAAGACGAACGGTATCGAAGGCGGCGGGCTGAAAATCACGGATTTGGGGCTGGAGATCAAATCGGAAATCGAAAAGCTTCGCGAGCAAGTCCAGAACATCGAATGACGCAAGAAGACTCCCGAGAGCCGATCGTGTTTGTGATTTCCGGGCCTTCGGGCTCGGGAAAATCCACGCTCGTGCAGAAATTATTGGAGCTGCCGCGCACTCTGCTATCGATTTCGTACACCACGCGCAAGCCGCGCCCGACGGAGAATCCGGGAAAATGGTATGATTTTGTGAGCGAGGAAGAATTCGAGCGTATGGTCCGCGAAAACGCCTTCCTCGAACACGCCCGAGTATTCGGCAAGCATTGTTACGGAACGCCGCGAAAGTGGCTGGACGTCGCGCGCGAGAAGGGCTTCGACCTCGTGCTCGAGATAGACGTGCAAGGCGCGGCGCAGATTCGCAAAGTTGTCGACCGGCCGGTGACCATTTTTATCGTGCCCCCATCACGGGAAGAACTGGAGCGCCGGATTCGCGCTCGGGCGCAGGACGCGCCGGAAGAAATCGCGCGAAGGCTGGAACGGGCCCGCGACGAGATGAAGAGTTTCGCGAATTATGATTACATTGTGGTGAATGACGATCTCGAGCGGGCCGGACGAGAAGTCCAGGCCATCGGGATCGCGGCGCGATGCCGCAATGGCGCGGCGCATCGAGTGGTCGAGGGAATTTTGAGATCCTTTGGAGGATAGAGTGCCGATGGCAACCGAGAGTCATCCACCGGAAAGCCGCTTCGCTTATGTGGTGGTGGCCGCGCGCCGCGCTCGCCAGCTGATGTCCGGCGCGCCGGCAATGGTCAACGCGCACTCGATCAAGCCCACGCGCGTGGCGATGGAAGAGCTCGGCAATGGCGTGCTGGAATTCGACATTCCTCCGGCGCCCGTGGGGCCGACTGAGGAAGAATTGAAGCGGCGGCGGGGATAGCTCCGCCGGGCGGAAACGATGCGCGTCGCAGTGGGAGTCACGGGCGGTGTCGCCGCTTACAAAGCCGCGGAGCTGGTGCGGCGGCTGCAGCAGGAAGGTATCGAAGTCGAAGTCGTAATGACGCGGCACGCGCAGGAATTCATAGCGCCCCTCACTTTCGCCGCGATTACCGGGAAAAAAGTGATTACGGACATGTTTGCGGCGGCGGATGCCGCGCCGGCAAACGTGGAAAGCGCGATCGAGCACATCGCCGTAGCGCAGCGGATTGACGCGCTGGTGATTGCTCCGGCAACCGCGAACCATATCGCAAAAATGGCGCAGGGTATCGCGGACGATTTTCTGACGACGCTCTATCTGGCCACGACCGCGCCGGTCATTGTGGCTCCTGCGATGAATGTAAATATGTGGGAGCACACGGCGACCCAGGCGAACCTCGAGATATTGCGCAGCCGCGGCGTCCGCGTTGTCGCGCCGGATGAAGGCTACCTTGCGTGCGGCATGGTGGGCGCCGGGCGGCTCACGGGCACCGAAGCGATCTCACGCGAAGTCTTCGATGCGCTGGGCATCCGGCACGATCTGGAGGGTGAGACGATCCTCGTGACCGCCGGGCCCACGTGCGAGGACATCGACCCTGTGCGGTTTCTGACGAATCGATCGTCTGGGAAAATGGGTTATGCCATCGCAGACGCTGCGCGGCGTCGCGGAGCGCGTGTGATTCTGATCAGCGGACCAGTAGCGCTGAATGCGCCGAACGGAGTTGAGCTTGTGAAAGTTCGCACGGCGGAAGAAATGCGCGACGCCGTCTCGCAAAATTTTGCGTCCGCGACGGCCGTCATCATGGCAGCTGCGGTGGCGGATTTCCGTCCCGCGCGAGCTTCACACGCGAAAATCCGACGCACGGGTGAGAATTTGTCCATCGAATTGGAAGCCACGCCGGACATTCTCGGGGAAATCGGGAGCCGGAAGGGCGGGCGCCTGCTGATTGGCTTTGCCGCGGAAACCGGTGCTGCGCGCGAATCGGCGCGGGGTAAGCTCGTGAAGAAATCGGCAGACATGATCGTCGCAAACGACGTGACGCAATCCGGCGCAGGATTTGACGGCGAAACGAATATCGTTACTTTTTTCTTCGCGGACGGACGCGAGGAGCCGCTGCCGAAAATGAGCAAGTTCGATGTCGCCACCCGCATCCTGGACGAAATCCCACGCTTGCGTGCGAATGCGCGGCATGGCGCCGGCGCCTCCACGGAGCGCCGATGAGTGGTCCGCGCGGTGCTTCGCGCGAGCAACAAATTTCAGACTGGCTGCAATATTTCGAAGACCTGGGGATCCGGGATTTTTTCCGTGATCGAGCCGCTCCGAACAGCCCGCCTGAGCATCTGATGAAGGCCGCTAACACGGCGCGACCTCTGCAGTCGCGTGTGGCGGAGAGCGCCGCAGCCGCATCGGTGTCTGGTACCTTCACTTCTGCTGCACGGCCGGCGCTTTCCTCGAAAAAATCAGCACCGGCTCTACAACCCGTCCAATTCGTTCCCGTCGAGCGCTCGGCATCGCTCTTTGAATTACCGGATCAGCGCACAGACGATACTCTCGAAAAAATTCGCGAAGACATCGGCGACTGCACGCGCTGCAAGCTCTGCGAGCAGCGCACAAACATCGTATTTGGCGTGGGCAATCCGAAAGCGCAACTGGTTTTTGTCGGTGAAGGGCCGGGGCGCGACGAAGACATTCAGGGCGAACCGTTTGTCGGCCGCGCGGGACAGCTTTTGACGCAGATGATCGAGGCGATGGGGCTGAAGCGTTCGGATGTTTACATCTGCAACGTTGTGAAGTGCCGTCCGCCGGAAAATCGCCTTCCCGAAAAAGATGAGATCGAGATTTGTTCGCCGTTTCTGCTCCGCCAACTCGCTGCAATCAAGCCGAAAGTGATCGTCGCGCTGGGAAGCTGCGCCGTGCAAACCCTGTTGCAAACCAAGCGCGGCATCACCGGTCTCCGCGGCCAATTCTTTCCGTTTCAAGGCGCGAAACTCATGGCGACGTATCACCCCGCCTATTTGCTGAGGAATCCGCCGGCAAAGCCGGATGTTTGGAAAGACCTTCAGCTCGTGATGAAGGAATTGGGGCTTGAACCACCCGCGAAAAAGGCCGCGCCCAACAAATAAATCTTCTCAATCGCGATCGAGGCGAGGGCGCGAATCCGCCCGCGCGGCGAATCGTGTTCCTGCCTGCTAGACTGAACGAATCTCATGGCACAATTTTGCGAAGTTGCGTTGCCGGTGCCGCTGCGGCGCACGTTCACTTACTCGATTCCCGCGGAACTCGAGGGCGCTGTCGCCGCTGGACACCGCGTCGCGGTGCCGTTTCGCAATCGCTCGATGATCGGAGTCGTTCTTGAAGTCAAGGAAGGCGGCAGTGCCGCAGGGACCCCAACCTCTGACGGCTCCGCAAAATTCCAAATCAAGGAAATCGCCAAGCTCATCGATCCCCTTCCGGCGCTCTCGCCGAAACTCATCGAACTCGGCCAATGGCTCGCGAACTACTATTTGGCGCCCGCCGGAGACGCATTCCGCGCCCTCCTCCCTCCGCTCGTCGAATTGCGCGCAGAGCGCGTTCTGCACATCACCGATGAAGGCCGAGTCTATTTGGCTGAAATCGCCGCCCTCTCCAATCGCGATGACTCACAGATTAAGGAGCAGGCGCTTCTTGAGTTGATCGTTATCGAGGGAAAGCCGCTCGCCACCCGGCGGCTCGCAAAGCTGCCGGGCGGCCTCGCGGCCTCGATGCGCCTTCTGCGCGGAGGATACTTGCGCGCCGAGGAGCTTTCCAAACCGCGCAAGTCCCGCACGCAGCGGATTCTTTCGTGGAAGGAATCCGCAGATATCGCGCCGCCAAATGGAAAAAAGACCAGCGCCGCGGAATCACGCGTCCGCGAGACCCTGATGCAGTTTGCCGCGCCGCTGCCTTTAAGCGAGGTATTGTCGCGCGCAAAAGTCTCCCGCGCAGTGATCGACCGTATGGTCCGCAGCGGCAAGCTTTCCGCATGGGAAGAGCCCGCAATCGCGGACGATGATTTTCTCGAGATCGAATTCGATTCGCCCACCAACGAACTGAACGCAGAGCAGCAAAGCGCCTGCGATTCGTTGACGCGCCATATCGAACGCGGTGAGTTTTCGACTGCGCTTCTTCACGGCGTGACAGGCAGCGGCAAGACGGAAGTTTACTTGTGCGCCGTTGAGGAAGCGCTCGCTCGAGGCAAGTCCGCGATCATTCTCGTGCCGGAAATCGCGCTTACGCTTTGGATGGGGCGTCACTGCCGCGCTCGCTTCGGCGACCGCGTCGCGGT
>DASTCZ010000093.1:0-3022 GCA_035710585.1 Candidatus Acidiferrales bacterium
CCTTGCCGCCTACCGGGCGCTCGTCGCGCAAGCCGAATCGCGCGCGAAAAGTGGCGGGCATCTTGTGCTCGAGCTTGGCTTCGGACAATTCGAAGCCGTCAGCGAATTGCTCGATACGGCGCGGTGGTCACACGTGAGCGCAACGATGGATCTCGCCGGAATTCCGCGCGTGCTGGCAGCGAGGCGCGACTAGCGCGTGGCGTGCTAAAATCCTGCGGCAACGAGGTCTCCTGATGTCGCAAACCGCTTCCATTCCAGTCGGAATTCGCGCGCAGACCGAATCGGCAGCAATTGCGGGAACAAGTTCGGTGCCGTGGACAATCTGGTGCGGCGTCATCGGCATAATTTCAATCGTATTTGGGCTGTACTGGGATATCTCCTGGCATCAGACGATCGGGCGCGACACTTTTTGGACGCCGGCGCACCTCGCGCTGCAATTTGGCGGAGTGATGGCCGCTGCGGTCTGCACGTATCTGATTTTCTCGACGACGTTTGGCGATAACGCTTCCGCGCGCGATGCGTCCGTGCGCGTGTGGGGATTTCGCGGGCCGCTCGGCGCGTTTCTGACGGCGTGGGGAGGAGTGATGATGGTCACGTCCGCGCCGTTCGACAACTGGTGGCACAACGCGTTCGGCCTGGACGTGCAAATTCTGAGTCCGCCGCACGTGGTGCTGGCGCTGGGATTTCTTGGAGTTGTGTTGGGAATTCTTTTTCTCACCGTGTCCGAGAAAAATCGCGCGGAAGGCAGTGCGCGCATCATGCTCGACCGCCTGCTTCTGGTCGCGGGCGGATTCATGATGGTGCTCGCGCTGGTGATGATCAGCGAGTACACCTCTCCGAACCAAATGCACACGGCGCGCTTCTATTTGCTGGTTTCGATTTTCACTCCGACGATTCTGCTGATGCTTTCGAGCGTCTCGGAGCGGCGATGGGCCGCGACGAAGATCGCGGCGATCTATTCCGCGCTCATGCTCGCCGGGCTTTGGATCTTCCCGCTCTTCCCGGCGCAACCGCGGCTGGGACCGGTGTACACGAAGGTGACGCACATGGTGCCGATGGAATTTCCTCTCTTGATCATCGCGCCCGCGATTCTGATCGATTTGCTTCGGCCGCGAATAGCGGCGCGCTCGCCGTGGGTTCGCGCGCTGATTCTGGGCCCGGTATTCGTGATAGCGATGGTGATCGTGCAGTGGCCGTTTGCGAACTTTATGGTGTCGCCGGCGGCGCGAAACTACGTTTTCGGAATGGCGAATTTCCCTTATCCCTTCCCACCCTCGCAATACCACTTCGTGTGGGAGTTCCAGCCCGCAGAGCCCACCAAGTCGGTTTTCGCGCTCTGGTTGTTCGCTGCTTTGGCCGTGGCGTCGCTCTCGTCCTGGCTCGGGATTCGGCGCGGCGAATGGCTGCAGCGGTTGCGCCGGTAGGTTCTGTGCCTCGAAACTCAATTCTCAGCAGCGTGAAGTTGCTGGCGCGGATTCTGCTGGCGCCGGCGTTGTTGTTTGCTGCCGTTCCGTGCGCCGCGCATGTCGGCAGTCCCGACGTGTATTTCGAGGGGGCCGCGGGACCCTATCGCCTCTCCGCTTCGGTTCGCACACCGCAGATGATTCCCGGAATCGCGGATCTGCAAATCAGCAGCGCCACGCCTGGGATCCGCACGATTCGAGTGCAGCCGCTCTACATTGCGGGCGAAGGCTCGAAGTACCCGCCGGAACCCGAAGCGCTGACGCAATCGAAAGACGATGCGAACTTTTTCACTGGCCAGATTTGGATGATGGGTTCGGGATCGTGGCAAGTGCGCGTGCTCGTCGAAGGGGACCAGGGCAAGGGCGAAATCTCCATTCCCGTGCCCGCGTTCGCGCGGCGGACCCTCGACATGCAGCGCAATCTGGGAATTCTGCTTTTCGCGCTGATGATTTTGCTCGTCGCTGCGCTCGTGACGATCATTTCAGCCGGAGCCCGCGAGGGAACGCTTCCGGCCGGTGAGACCGCCGGGCCCCGGCAGAAACGTACAGGACGCATCGCTGCCATCGTTTCTTTTGCGCTCGTGATCGCGGCTCTTATAGGCGGCCGGATGTGGTGGACCTCTTCCGCCGCGGCTCGCGCGTCGGCGATGATTTACGAGCGGCCGGCGCTTAACGTCACATTTGACGGCCACGATTCGCTGCGCCTGCAAATCGGAAAAACGAAGTGGCACAGCAACCGTCCGGAGATCGTTTCGACGGCGCTGATTCCGGATCACGGCCACTTGATGCATCTTTTTTTGCTGCGCGCTCCGGCGATGGATGCGTTTTACCACTTGCACCCCGCATCGGAAAAAGACGGAGCGTTCAGTGCGACTCTTCCCGATATTCGGGCCGGGCATTACAGAATTTTTGCGGATATCGTTCGCTCTTCCGGATTTCCGGACACACTGATCGCGGAAATGGACCTGCCTGAAGTGAAAGGAGCGCCGCTGGCCGGAGACGACTCAGCAGCGAACACCGTTGTAGGCGGCGCAACGGGCGCTACAACAACGGAGGCTTCCCTCAGCGACGGAACTAAGATGATCTGGGAAACCGGTTCGCAGCCGCTCACGGCGAATCGTCTGCTGCAATTCTCGTTTCGCGTGCAAGATGCGGCCGGAAAACCTGCCACCGGAATTGAGACGTACATGGGCATGCCGCTACACGCAGAAATTGTGCGCGATGACTTCAGCGTGTTCGCGCACGTGCATCCTGAGGGATCGATCTCCATGGCCGCGCTGATGCTGGCAAACCAAGGGCTCGGAACGAATGCCACGATGCAGGCCATGCCCGACATGCCGGGAATGAACTCACAGCAGCGCGTCGAAGAATCGCAGCTGTCTTTTCCCTACGGCTTTCCGCAGGCCGGCGATTACCGTATCTTCGTGCAGATCAAGCGCAGCGGCCGCGTGGAGACCGGAGTTTTCGGCGCGCACGTGCTGCCGTAACGCGCGCATCGATTCCGCGGAGCAAGACCGCGCCGAAGTTCGACACTTCGCAATGCCAAAGCTCGCGCAATT
>DASTCZ010000094.1:0-5216 GCA_035710585.1 Candidatus Acidiferrales bacterium
TGGGCATTGGCGTGAATACAGCGCTATTTTCCATCGTGAACTCGGTGCTGCTGAATCCGCTTCCCTACCCGCAGCCGAACCAGCTCGTCGCGATCTACGAGAAGACGACGCAATTTGGGCGCGGCTCGATCTCTTATCCAAACTTTCTGGATTGGCAGCGGGACAATCGCACTTTTTCGGAGATCGCCGGTTATCGGAATGACGATTTCAATCTGACGGGACAGGGGACATCCGAGCGGATCAAGACATGCATGGCCTCGGCGCAATATTTTTCCGTGCTGGGTGTGCAGATGGAGCTCGGACGGAATTTCACGCTGGAAGAAGACAAGGCGGGCGGAACGCCGGTGGTGGTAATCAGCTCGGCGTTCTGGAGCCGGAAGTTCGCGTCTGCGCGCGACGTGCTCGGCAAGAGGCTGACGCTCAACGGGCAGGACTACACGATCATCGGAGTGCTGCCGGCGAGTTTTCAATTCCGGCGCAGCAATGAACTGTACGTGCCGCTAGGGCAATGGACCGATCCGACGTTTCTGAATCGCGGCGTGAGCATGGGAATGAACGGCGTGGGCCGATTGAAACCGGGCGCGACGCAGGCGCAAGCGCAAGCCGACACGGACGCGATTTCAACGCACCTGGCGGAGATGTATCCGACGACGAACAAGGGCCGCACCGTTGGCCTCTATCCGTTGAAGGCGGACATGGTGGGCGGGATTTCGCAGTTCCTCTACATCTTGCTGGGCGCGGTTGGATTCGTGCTGCTGATCGCGTGTGCCAATGTGGCGAATCTGCTGCTGGCGCGCTCGTTGGCGCGTACCCGGGAATTTGCGATTCGCACGGCGCTCGGAGCGAGCCGTGCGCGCGTCATTTGGCAATTGCTGACGGAGAGCGTTCTGCTTGGTCTGGTCGGCGGCGGAGCGGGACTTCTGCTTGCGGCATACGCGACCAAGAGCGTGCTGCAAGCGTTGCCTGCGGCGCTGCCGAGATCGGCGGAGATCGGGCTCGATTGGCATGTAATGGTCTTCACGTTTTCCGTTTCGGTCCTGGCAGGAGTGATCTTTGGGCTCACGCCAGCGGTTCGCATGTGGCGACCGGACGTGCATGAAACGCTGAAGGAAGGCGGACGCGGATCGAGCGGGGCGAGGCATCGCGCGCAGGGAGTTTTCGTTGTCGCGGAGATGGCCATCGCGCTGGTGCTGCTGATCGGAGCCGGATTGATGATCCGGTCGCTGGCGGCGCTGTGGGGCGTGAATCCGGGATTCGATCCGCACAACGTGTTGAATTTCAGCGTCGCGCTGCAGCCTTCGCTGCTTTCACAGCCCGGCACGGTGCGCGGCACGATGCAGAATTTGCAAGAGAGGCTGCTGGCGATGCCGGGAGTGCAGGCGGTTTCTTCGTTGGGCGGCGGGCTGCCGCTGAGCGGCGACGATTCCGAGCTGCCATTTTGGGTAGACGGGCGGCCCAAGCCGGCGGCGCAGACGGACATGCCGTTTGCGCTTTTCTATTTAGTGGACTCGGGATATGCAGCGACGCTGAAGCTGCCGCTGCGCAAGGGCAGGTTCATTGCAACGACTGACGACGCAAAATCGCCGAGCGTGGTGGTGATCGACGAGATGTTCGCGAAGAAATTTTTCCCGAACGAAGATCCCGTGGGGAAATACCTGCACCTCGAGCTGCTCAATATGCAACCCAGGATCATCGGCGTCACCGGGCACGTGAAGCACTGGAGCCTCGACAAAGACAGTGAGTCGCCGATTCAGGAACAGATGTACCTGCCAATGGGCCAGCTGCCAGAGCAATTCCTGCCGCTCGTGGTGCGCGGATTCGGATATATTGCGCGCACAGCCGGCGCGCCAGAGAGCTATTCGACGCCAATCCGCGAAATGGTTACGCAGATGAGCAGCCAGCAAGTGGCGTATGGATTCGAGAGCATGGACGGAATTATTTCCGATTCGCTGGCGGCGCGGAGATTTTCGATGTTCCTGCTGGGCGTTTTTGCGTCCGTGGCGCTGATCCTTGCGAGCATTGGAATCTATGGAGTGGTGTCGTATTTGGTGGGGCAGCGAATGCACGAGCTGGGAATTCGCGTGGCGCTGGGAGCGCAGCGCGGAGATGTGCTGCGGCTGGTGCTTGGCCAAGGATTGAAAATGGCGTTGATTGGAGTGGCGATTGGAGTCGCTGCGGCGCTGGGGCTGACGCGGCTGATGTCGCAGATGCTCTTCGGGGTCAGCGCGGCCGATCCGCTCACATATTTGGGCGTGGCGATTCTGCTGACGATCATCGCGCTGGCGGCTTGCTACGTGCCGGCGCGGCGGGCGATGCGCGTGGATCCAATCATCGCGCTGCGGTACGAATAAGCGAAAAGCATCAAGCCTCTCCCACTTTTAAGGGCTAAAGCCCCTACAAAATCTAAGTGGTGGCATTGCAATGTCGCGGCTAAAGCCGCGACCCACAGGACTGCCCGCCACGCGTCGCGCGCGATGGAACAATCCCGGGTCGAATCTGTCGAAGTGCGCCGCTATTCGACGACGATCGTGCCCTTCATTCCGCCGTGGCCCAAGCCGCAATGCAGACAGCACTTGATCTGGTACGTGCCAGCGGTTTGCGCGGTGAAGTTGATCGTCACGGGTTCGCCCTTCGGGAGCTTCCAGCATTTTTCGGGCGAATCGATGATCAAACCCGGTGCGGAATCTTTTGCCGCACCGTCAGCAACAGCGTCGATGGCGATGCCGTGATCGCGGTCGGTGGCCGTGACCTTGAGCTGCACCTTCGTTCCAGCCTTTACGCGAACCGGTGAGAATTCATACTTCTTCGCGGTCATTTCGATGACCTGCATGCCCGAATCCTGAGCGCGAACGACGCGCGAGGCGGGCGCGAGAACGGCACAAATTTCTAGTGCGAGAAGTGCGAGACTGCAAAGATAGAATCGTTTTCGCGACACAAGAGCCTCCGTTTATGGAAACGTTGCAAACCGGATTATTCCTCCAATTAAGCAGCAGGCGGAAGGATTTCTTCGGAACCGAAGGTCATTTTCTTGTAAACGGAGAATTTGCCGATCGGGATACTGGCTGGAGGGACTCCGCTACGCGCTTCCGGCCGAAGCCTCACAGTGGTTACCTTCCCGAAACCCTGTCCCTAGGTGTTATTGCCCGTACCCGGTGCCGATGCTAGCGTGATTTGTACGCGCAAGTGCGCGACTGTATGGCCCTTAGCATCGACGATCTGCTTCGACGCGCCGTTGAAAACAAGTCTTCCGACTTGCACCTAAAGGTCGGAAACCACCCCTATTTGCGCATGGACGGCGTGCTCTACCCGCAGACCGACGTGCCGCGCATCACGCCGGAAGAAATGCTGAGTATGGCTTTCAGCATGATGACGAACCGGCAAAAACAGAAATTCAAGGAAACGGCCGAGTTGGACATGGCGTACGGCGTTGCCGGGCTCGGGCGCTTCCGCGTGAACGTGTTTCAGCAGCGCGGCAACGTAGGCATGGTGCTGCGCGTGATTCCGACGAAGATCCGTACCGTGGATGAGCTAGACCTTCCGGCGGTGATCGAAAAGATTTGCGACGAGACGCGCGGCATGGTGCTCGTGACGGGCACGACGGGATCGGGTAAATCGACGACGCTCGCGGCGATGGTGGACCGGATTAATACCATCCGCTCCGACCACGTGATCACCATTGAAGACCCGATCGAATTCCTGCACCGCGACAAAAAGAGCTTCATCAACCAGCGCGAAGTGGAAGTGGACACTGCAAACTTTTCCACCGCGTTGCGCGCCGGATTGCGCCAGGACCCGGACGTGATTCTGGTCGGCGAAATGCGCGACCTGGAAACGATTTCGACGGCGCTGTTGGCGGCCGAGACGGGCCACCTGGTGTTTTCGACCTTGCACACGCTCGATGCTACGGAAACGATTCAGCGCATCATCGCGGTGTTTCCTCCGCCCGAGCAGAAGCAGATTCGCTTGCAACTTGCGGCTACGTTGAAAGCTGTGATCAGCCAGCGCCTGGTGCGGCGCGCTGACGGCAAGGGGCGCGTGCCCGCGGTGGAAGTGCTGATCGCGACGGCGTACATCCGCGATTGCATCATCAATCCGGACAAGACGCGCCTGATTCACGACGCGATTTCCGCCGGAACTTCACAATACGGCATGCAGACATTTGACCAATCGCTCTACGACCTGTATTCGCGCAACCTGATTAGCCTGGAAGAAGCGTTGATTCGCGCTTCCAATCCGGACGATTTCCGCCTGCGCGTGCAGGGCGTGCGCTCCGCGGCCGATTCGGCGCGCGAAGAGATGGAGCGCACGATGATGGAATACGAGCGGACGACGACCAGCAGCCGGCGGTAATTCCCTTCCTTGCAGTTCCCACTGCATTTTGTCGAGTAGCGTAGTCCCGCGACCCGGCGGCTTGCGTGACTGCACACGCACCACTATTCTCGTTTACAACAATGCGGGCACCGCGAAAACTTTCAGGCGAGGACCAGCTGTATCCTGCGGCGTTGCGAATTCTGATGCGGCGCGGGCATTCCGTTCATGAAATGCGAAAGGCCCTGGAGCGGCGGTGTGAGGATGATTCGCTCGTGCGGCGAGTGCTCGACAGATTGAAACAAGAGAAGCTTCTCGACGATGCGCGCTATTCGCTCGAGTTTGCGAGGTCGCGCGCGAGGAACCGCAAACAGGGACGATTCCGCATCGCGCGGGAACTGCGGGCTAGGGGCGTGCCGGACCGGCATATCGAAGCGGCGCTGGACGAAGCTCTGGCGGAAACGAGTGAAAGCGAAATGCTTCGCAAGCGCATCGAACGAAAGCTGCGCCTGGCGCGCGGGCCGCTGGACGAGAAGAAACGCGCGTCCCTTTACCGAAGTCTGATGGCGGCGGGATTTGGGTCGGATGCAATTCGGCGCACCCTGAAGGAATCGTTAGCGGAAGCGCCTGCTGAAGAGGACGGGCGCATCACGCCTGAGGAAATCGAATAAGGCGCTCGTATTGCCTGCCGATCAGTAGTGCCACTCGGCGGTCTGTTCTCCGGACGGCGCATTTTTCGCCACATAATCCGCCATCCAGCGAATCATGTTTGCACTTGACGTTGGCTGCCAGCCGTGGCCCTTCATCGGGCGGCCGTACTGAAAATCGCAATCGCACGGAGGATTCGTCTCGGCCTTGAGTGCGTCTTCAAGCATGTAGACCGCGAGATTGAGATAGTAGTTGTCCAT
>DASTCZ010000095.1:0-5298 GCA_035710585.1 Candidatus Acidiferrales bacterium
TTCGGCACTGCACCCATTTCTCGAATCCTGCTATATTCATCTCCCCTCAGCCTTGCTGTCCGTTGCTCGGATATAGGTGCGCCTGATCTGACCAGATGCCGGCCGACCGAAAACCTGAGTTCTTTAAGGGCTCACAGCTCAACGTGGGCATTATTGGCTGCGGCTACGTCGGTCTGCCTTTGGCTCTTCGTTTCGTCGAGGCCGGTCATCGCGTCACGGGATTCGACACGGACCGCGCGAAAGTCGAAAAGCTGAATCACGGTGAAAGCTACATCCAGCGCATTCCCGGGAATAAGATTCGGCATTTCGTAATTTCAAAATATTTTTCCGCCACTTGCGAATTCAATCGCATCGCCACGCTCGACGCTGTCATCATTTGCGTCCCCACGCCTCTCGACGAACGCCGCGATCCCGATCTGAGCTACATCGAAAGTACGGCGCGCGCTATTGCGCCGCATCTCCAACGCGGCCAGCTCATCGTGCTGGAATCGACCACCTATCCCGGCACCACTGAGGAACTCGTCTTGCCAATCCTTGAGCAGAGCGGGCTGAAATGCCCAATCTCCGCGGGAGCCGGCGCCGACGATGTTCCCACGGACTTCTTTCTCGCGTTTTCGCCCGAGCGCGAGGATCCCGGCAATAAACAGTACGGCCTCGCGCAAATTCCCAAAGTTGTCGGAGGAACGAATCCAGCAAGCGCGCGCGCCGCAGCCGCTCTTTATGCGCAGGTTGTCGCTCGGGTCGTGCCTGTCACATCCACTCACGCGGCTGAAATGGTCAAGCTTTTCGAAAATATCTTCCGCTGCGTGAACATCGCTCTCGTCAATGAGATGAAGCTTCTGTCGCAGCGCATGGGCGTCGATATTTGGGAAGTGATCGATGCCGCAGCCACGAAGCCGTTCGGCTTTATGCCCTTCTATCCCGGTCCGGGCCTCGGCGGCCACTGTATCCCGGTCGATCCGTTTTATCTTTCCTGGAAGGCGCGAGAGTACGATTTTGCCACGCGCTTCATCGAACTCGCCGGCGAAATCAATACGGCCATGCCCTATCACGTCGTGGAATCGGTGTCGGAAGCGCTGAATCAGCGCAAAAAATCCCTGAATGGCTCAAAAATCCTGATCCTGGGGATCGCCTACAAGAAAGACGTGGACGACCTCCGCGAATCTCCTTCGCTCAAGCTCATGGAGCTGCTCACTGCGCGCGGCGCCGACGTCGACTATAACGATCCGTATTTTCCTAAGCTACACAAAATGCGCCATTACGATTACTCGCACAAAAAATCGGTTCCGCTCGACCCAAGATCGATCGCGAATTACGACTGCGTTCTGATCGCCACTGACCACTCCAGCTACGACTACGAAATGATTCTTTCGGCGGCAAAACTCGTCGTTGATACGCGCAACGCCACCCGCCGCCTGTTGCGCAATCGCGAGAAGATCATTCTTTGTTAATCCGCTAACTCTTACGGTGCGCCGCACCGCCCTACGCTTGCGCCTGTATTTCGCTTGCCCTATTCTCTTTGAAACGAGCGTCATGTGAGCGATTCAACGAATCAGCGCAGGAGTCAGCGGCTATTGCTGCGCGTGCCTATCGAGGTGCGCCGCCGCAATTCGTCTGGCCAGCCGCTGGTGGAGAATACGAATACGCTCGCGATCAACGCCCACGGCGCGCTCATTAGCATTTCTCCTCCGGCCGCCGATGGAGAACAGATCGTCGTGAAAAACGTCCGCTCCGGCGAAGAAGAAGTCGCCAAAGTTGTATATCAGGGCCCCATGGAAGGGCTCATGATGCAGGTCGGCATTGAGTTCGTCCGTCCGTGCCCGCACATTTGGGGCGTTGTCTTTCCGCCGGACGATTGGGGCGCTCGTAAACCTGCCCCGGTAAAAAGCGAGTGACGTCAACGAATTTCCGCTGCAGGGTCTAGGGTTTTCCCGCGACGGCTTTCACAAGCTCCACCCTCCCCGTTCCAATCGGCAACTCCATCTCAAGGAGCACCGGCGTCCTCGCGGCATCCTGCGCGATCCACAGTTTCAATTTTGTGTTCGTCATCTCGTTTCCGTTTTCGAAGACGCGAATCGCGATGCCGGAGGCTGAATACCTTCCCGAGGCGACAGTAATCTCCTGTCGCGCATCCGCTAATTGTGCCCGCACGTCGTACATTTTTCGCCCGTCAAACACGGGGCCTCGCGCTTCGTTCGACTTCTGCCAATCCACTGTGCGCAGGAAGTACAGCATTCCCATCGGATCGCGTGTCCCCTGGGGAACCTGCACCGCGTTCGTCCCAGCCTGCGGGGATTCATTGCCCGTGATCATCCGCAGCTGGTGAGTCTCCGATTTCCCCGATTCGTGCAAATACATTTCAAACTGCAGCCCGGCCAGCTCCGCCTGTGCCGCGTAGGCGTCGAACTCATCATCTACGGTGACCAAATATCGCAGCGGGTTGTTCGTGTGCAGCTGTGCGCGGAAATGCCATGCGTCTTTGCCAAAAACATTTCGCTGCTCGGGAATTGAAAGAGATGCGGTAATCGCCCCACTCATTCCCAGCCACTGCCCGGAAAAGTCCAGCGTCTCTCCGGCTCGAAATGGCGCCACGGTTTTTGCCGCCGGTGCCGGCGCACCCGCTTTCGGCGCGGGCTTCTTCGCGGAACCGCGCACCTGTGCGGTCGGCGGCGTCGCAAAGACGCCGGCGCACATCCAAACGGCGATCAGCGCGACATATCCGCCGGTTCGGCGGCACAGTATTCCTGACGCGTACGGTCGTTCGCAGTTTCTTGGGATTCTCAACGCTCTCACGCTATATTGCAGCGTACTCAATTTCAGATGCGCTCGCCATCACGAGTGCCGCACGGTGCAACGGAATGAAATTCCTGGTGACGGGCGGTGCCGGATTTATCGGCTCCAACACGGTGGATGAACTCGTCCGCCGCGGGCATGACGTTTCAGTGTTCGACGATTTCTCTGCGGGCAAGAAACCAAATCTCGACTCTGCCCGCGGTAAAATCGCGGTGATCGAGGGCAGCATCACCGATCCCGCCCTCTGCCAGCGGGCCTGCCGTGGCGCAGATTACATACTCCATCTCGCGGCGCGAACTTCCGTGCCGCGCTCGGTCGTGGACCCGATCGAAACCAACAATGTGAATGTCGCCGGGACGTTGAATATTCTCCTGGCGGCTCGCGACGCAAAAGTTCGCCGCGTCGTTTTCGCCGCTTCTTCCTCTGCTTACGGCGAGACACCCACCTTGCCAAAGCTCGAAACCATGCAGCCCGTTCCCATTTCTCCCTACGGCGTCTCAAAGTACGTCGGCGAGCTCTACGGATACGCTTTCGGAAAATGCTACGGCCTCGAAACGGTCTCTCTTCGTTACTTTAATGTATTCGGCCCGCGTCAGGATCCCAGTTCACCCTATTCCGGAGTGCTTTCAAAATTCTGTTCCGCTCTTCTCGCCGGAGAATCGCCCGTGATTTATGGCGATGGTGAGCAGTCGCGCGATTTCACCTACATCGAAAATGTCGTCCAGGCGAACCTGCTCGCCTGCGAATCGCCGGGCGCCGCGGGTCAGGTCTTCAACGTCGGCACCGGTTCCCGCTTCACCCTCAATCAGACTCTCGCGCTGCTGGGAAAAATCACCGGCAAGAATTTGGCTGCCAACTACGATCTGCCGCGTTCCGGCGACATTCGCGATTCGCAGGCCGATATCTCCGCCGCTCGATCGGTTCTCGGCTATGACCCGAAGATCGGATTCGAAGAAGGTTTGCGCCGAACCTGGGAATGGTATAAATCGGCGAGCCGCTCTTAATTCTTCAGAGGCGCCGCGCGCGAGTTTTTGTTGGTCTACTTCGAATCGCCCAAAATCGCCGGCAGCTCCGCCAGACTATCCAACATCACATCCGGCGGAACTTCGTTCAGCTTGTGGCTACCCAGCCCGTAGCTCACACCGCACGCCCACGTCCCCGCGTTCCGGGCAGTTTGCACGTCCACGTCCGAATCGCCCACAATCAGCGCCTCTCGCGCGCTCACTCCGAAATCTTTCAGCAGAAGATTCACTCCGTAGGGATCGGGCTTCTTCGTCTCAAAGCTGTTTCCGCCGTAGACGAACCGAAAGTAGGCCGCGAGCCCCAGACCGTCCAGAATCATCTGGCTGATCCGTACCGGCTTGTTCGTCAGCACCGCCATCGCGAGGCCGTTCATCGCTGCTAAGCCCTCTCTCACGCCGGGATACGCCACGGTGTTATCCAACATATGCTCGCGGTAATACCGCAGGAAAAAATCGAGCGCGCGCTGGCACTGCTCATCGCTTGCATTTGTTCCAAGCGCTCGCCGCATCAGCACCGGCGCGCCGTTCCCCACATACGTCGCGATCGTCTCGTGATCGAGTTCTGCTCGCCCCATGTGCGTCATCGCGGCATTCACCGCCAGCACCAGATCGAGCTTCGAATCGATCAGCGTTCCGTCCAGATCGAAAATCACGGCGCGTACGCCCGGAATCTTTTTTTTCTCGGCACTCATCTCTAGGTCTACAGCGCTTATTCTATCGAACGAGGTTTCGCTCTGCAGGTTTGATAGAATTTCGCGCTTCGATTCCACTCATGGCCCGCATATTTCCATTTCGCGCTTACCGCTACGCCGCAAATATCGATCCCGTGAGTGTCCTCACGCAGCCTTACGACAAGATCACCCCGGAAATGCAGTCGCGTTACGCTGCCGCCAGCCCGTTCAATCTGATCACCATCGAAAAGGGGCTCGCTCAGCCCAGCGATTCTCCCTCAAACAACGTCTACACGCGCGCCGCCGCCGCGTTCGAAAGCTGGATCGCGAAAGGCGTTCTTGTCCGCGACACCGAGCCTTCGATGTACGCTTACGCCCAAACCTATGCCGTCCCCGGTCCGCCCGCAGCGAATGCCGCCAAACGCGAAACGCGCGTCGGCCTCATCGCTCTCGGCCAGCTCGAAGATTATTCCGCCGGCGTCATCTTCCGCCACGAGCAAACGCTCTCCGGCCCCAAAGCCGATCGCCTCGAACTCCTGCGCCACACACGCGCCCACACCGGCCAGCTCTTCATGATTTACGACGACCCATCGAAGCGCGTCGATTCCATCCTTGCGCAGGCCGCCGCCGCGCCGCCCGTCACTCAACTCACCGACGAATTCCGCGTCGGGCACCGCCTCTTCCGCATCGACCAACCGGACCAAATTGCCGAAATTCAGCGCGCTCTCGCTTCACAAAAACTTGTCATCGCCGATGGCCATCACCGCTACGAAACGGCGCTCGCCTATCGCAACGAGCGCCGCGCCGCCGCA
>DASTCZ010000096.1:0-10162 GCA_035710585.1 Candidatus Acidiferrales bacterium
GCCTACACGCTCGGCCTCAAAAAAAGGTTCGGCGGTGACGAACTCGGCGGAATCGTCCTGCTCAAACATGCAATTGAGCTTGATCCCAATTTCGCCATGGCCTATGCGCGCACCGGCATCGCCTATTGGAATCTGCAGGACCAAAAGGACGCCGAATTCTACGCCAAGCAGGCCTACGAACGCGTGGACCGGGTCAGCGAACCGGAGAAGTACTACATCCTCACGGAATACGACAACATCGTGACGGGCAACGACCCGAAACTCATCGAGGAATATCAGCTCTGGCTGCAGAGCTATCCGCGTGACTCGGTCGCGATGGTCAATTTGGCCGTGCAGTACTTTTTCGATGGCAAATACGAAAAGACACTCGAGTGGCTGAAAAAATCGCACGAAATCGATTCTTCCACCGTCTATACCTGGGCACATCTGATCGAAGCTTACACGCTTCTCGGCCGGTATGATGAAGCGCACGACGTCGCGAAGCAGGCCATCGCCCGCGGATATGATCTTCCTTACTTTCACGCCGACATTCTGGCGATAGACGTCGCCCAGCATGATTCAGCCGCGATTCAGGCGGAACTGACTTGGCTTTCCCAGCATAAACCGGACTCGTTCGTGGCTGCGTGGCTGACCGAATATGCAGCCGCTCGCGGAAAGCTGGCGGAGAGCGAAAGCATTGCGCGCAAATCGGCTGACCAGGCCCGCTCCGACGGGCTGCAGGGCTCCGCTGCGGACCAGCTTGCGTTCGGTGCGAATATGCTCGCTCTCAACGGTGATACTGCTCGCGCGAAGCAGTTGGTCAAAGAGGCTGCAAAGCTCAGCTCGGACCAGCGCACCGTTTCGGACATGGCGTTAGCGTCCGCGATGATCGGTGATTTCCCCCAGGCGCACGCGCTTTTCGACCCGCTGGTGAAAGCCTATCCCGAAAACACGGTGTTCAAGTTCTGGATGGGCCCGCAAATTCGGGCTTTGGAAGCAATTCAGCACCACGATGGCAAAGCCGCCGTCGCCGCCCTCGACGGCGCTCATGATTTGGATCTTGCCTATGCCATGCAGCTGATCTTCGTGCGTGGACTTGCGTATCTAGCCGCCAACGACGCGCATTCCGCAGTCGCTGAATTTCAAAAAATTATCGACCATCCCGGCATAGAAGCCCCGCACCCGAATCACGCTCTTGCGCATTTCTACCAGGCCCGCGCCTACGCCATGAGCGGCGATACCGCCAAAGCCCGCACCGCCTATCAGGATTTTCTTGCGCTGATGAAAGACGCCGATAAAGGCGTTCCCGTCGTCGAGCAAGCTCAAGCCGAATACGCCAAGCTGAAGTAGTTATGAATCCGCACGGGCCGCCGCGCAGGCGATTTCCGGCCGCCGATTTACGCCATTGACAACCCAGCCGCGTATCGAATAGGCTCCGCCCCACAAACGCCGTTCACGTCCTCAAACTCATAACCCGAATATGAGAGCACGGCGTGGGAGAGTCTCTGCGCGAATGGTTTTGGCGGCGGACCTGGGGCTGGGCTGCTGCAGCGCGGATTCCCTCCGGGTGTCCCTTCTCTGGGTAAAGTTACGGTCTCTCAAATCAGAATAATTTCGCTATGAGGAGAAAGAGAATGTCGACGAGTAAGCGCATCGCTCTCATTTTGAGCGCGATCTTGGTAACAGCAATTTCCGCTCGCCCCGCGAACAACGCGGAGGAAGTCATATTTAGCAAGACGGGCGGCTTTATGGCTCTGACGGGAAACAGCAACGCCGATGGCACGCCATTCGGATTTTGGATTTGGTGCGCGGGCCAGGCAGCTCCGGGAAGCAACGGCGGCTATCAAAACGCCAATGCGTGCCAGGGCTCGATGTATTTCTACGGCCTCGACCATAACGCCACCCATGTCGTCGGAGATATGTCGGAAGGGCCGGATGGCATTTACCACATGAGTGTGGTTCAGGGGACTGCCGCACAGCTATTCAGCAACACCTTGGATCCCTCGTTCTCTTGCACGCTTTCGAACACCACTCCAGACCCGAAAGGCCCGGGTAACGGCGTGAATGTCTCGTGCACTTTCTTTGATTTGGGCGGAGGCACCGGTTCTTCGAACGTTCCCGACGCCGTCGTGAACGTGACCGGCCCGAAATAAAAAAGCGGTCTAGCGCCGTGATTCGGCGGAAGACCGTACCTCCAATTCGGTTCATCCGAAGCACATCAAATTGCCTCGCGGAGGCTGCATCGCTCCGCGAGGTTTTTTTTAGGCCTTGCCAAGTCCCCGCAGAGGCTCGCCGTCTGAAACCGCGGCCGTCTCTCGCTCTGAGAAGCATGAGCCAGAGCGGCCACCTGGGCCCGCGCGGAGCGCCGAAAATAACTCTACAGTATATATTTTCGTAAATTAATGGGCTGTCCGGCACACAAATCGCTGGTTTTATTGCGCTGGCTACTACTACCGCGCCTAATAGATATGGATGAATTCGCTCGCAACACCGGCGACGGCAGGCGCCCCGGGCATGACCCGTTCCAAAGTGGAACATTCTCTCGAGCCACTTAGCAATTTCAGCAAAGTCGAGCGCCACCAATGGTGGCTTTGGGTGACGGCGGTCGCAGTCACCCTGCTACTCACCGCCGGGATGTTTTCCATTGCACTTCCGGCGCTCGAGGGACCTGGAGAACACTTTTCAATATTCGGGCTCTCCCGGTCGCTCCGCGGGCTCCTTGGCATCGTCCTGCTATTCGATTTTTATTGCCTCTACCAGCAATACCAAATCGCCAGAATTCGCCGCCGCATGGTGGAAAATGAAAAGCTTTTTCACCTGATCGGCGAACACGCGGCAGATATGATTGCCGTGGTCGATTCGCGGGGCAATCGCCTGTATAACAGCCCTTCCTACCAGCGCATCCTGGGTTATTCGCCGGCCGAACTGCGAGGCACATCGGGATTGAATCAGGTCCATCCCGAGGACTGGCCGCGCATCATGGCCGCCACCAAAGAAGCCTTTGAGCACGGCACGAGCTGCAATCTTGAGTACCGCATCCGCCATAAGGACGGTACCTGGCGCAATTTTGAATCCACGGCTGCTGCTGTCAGAGGTGAGAACGGCGGCCCCGACAAGCTCGTGATCGTCAATCGCGATATCACCCAACGCAAGCAATCGGCGGAGGAGCTTCGAAAGAAAGAAGCCCAGCTGCGCCAGGCCCAAAAGATGGAAGCCGTCGGCCAGCTCTCGGGCGGCATCGCCCACGACTTCAATAACCTGCTTTCGGTCATCATCGGCTATAGCGACCTGATGCCCTTGAATTTCGATAATCCCGGAGCTCTAGGGCGAAATGCCGCGGAAATCAGGGAAGCGGCGCAGCGAGCAGCGGGATTGACGCGCCAGTTGCTTGCGTTCAGCCGCCAGCAGGTCCTGCAGCCGCGAATCCTCGATCTGAATTCCGTCGTTTCCGATATGACCAAGATGCTGCGCCGGCTGATCGGCGAAAATATCAAACTGACCACGGACTTCGGCGAAATCAGCAAAATTAAGGCGGACCAAAATCAAATTGAACAGGTTCTCGTCAATTTGGTGGTTAACGCGCGCGATGCCATGCCTGAAGGCGGCCGGCTGTTGATCTCTACGGCGGATGAACAACTCTCGATCGACGCACTGGCAGCCGCGTTTCCCGTCACGCCCGGGGCTTATGTCTGCCTGCGCGTTTCCGACACCGGGTCCGGCATGGATGAAGAGACGAAGTCACGCATTTTTGAGCCCTTCTTCACCACAAAGGAAAAGGGGAAGGGCACCGGCCTCGGCCTCGCAACAGTCTACGGAATCGTCAAGCAGAGCCTCGGCTACGTCTGGGTCGATAGCAAACCTGGCGAGGGCGCGGCATTTCGAATCTATTTCCCGGTTGCCTCCGCCGCAGAAGCGGAGCAGAGCGCACACGCGCCCGCCGCGCCTGATCGCTTGCAAGGCTCGGAGACAATTCTCTTTGCTGAAGATCTTGGCCCGCTGCGCTCCCTGGGCGAGGAAATCCTCACCCGCAGCGGTTATCGCGTAATCACCGCAGCAAATGGCGCCGAAGCTCTCGAGAAGGCGCGCGCCTACGGCCGCACCATCGATCTCCTCGTCACCGATGTAGTCATGCCCGAAATGGGCGGAATCGAACTTGCCCAGAGGCTCTCCGCGCTCCGCCCGGGCATCTCCATCATTTACACCTCGGGATATTCCGAATATGAGGTTGGCCGCAGCGCCTTTCCGCAGGACGCGATCAAACTCCCAAAACCGTATTCTCCCGAAGTTCTTCTGAAAATGGTGCGCAGCGTCCTTGATCGCACGCGCGAGAAAGTCCCTAGCCTGTCCTAAGTCCTTCCGAGCGAATTCTTGCCTTTGGGAGCGCTGCCTCGTATCAGTGCGGCGTCCAGTGCGGATGCGAAGTGAAGAGCCCGCCCCCGAATCCGATCTCGTAGACAAGGAATAATCCGAACGCCAGGCTGATCGCCCCCGACGCGATCCGCAGCATTTCATTCGCGCGGGCAAATCTGCCACTCGAATAAACTATCGGCGCCGACATCGCGATGGTGATCAACATCATTCCCGCGATCGTGCCAATTCCAAACACTAAAAGATACGCGACGGCCCAGCGCGCGTCGCGGATCGTCGCCAGCACCAGCAGCGCCACGGCCGCCGACCCCGCGAGACCGTGCACGAGTCCTACGATTAGCGGGCGCGCCAGCTGGTACATCCCGATGCGGCCCAAATTGCGATCGAACCACGTCAACGGTGTCTGATCGGCAGCATGCGGATGCTGCTCAGGCAGATGCGCATGCGCGTGAGTGTGTACGTAATCTCCGTGTGCGTGCGCGTGCGAATGATTGTGTTCATCGCGCGACCCCCGAATTCCAGCGATCTCCTTCACGCGCTGCAACATGCCGGTCAAATTCAGCACGCCGAGAAGCACCAGCATAACCGCTACCGAAAACTCCATCGAAAGTCCCAGCCGCGTTGGAATCACCCATCCGAACACGATAATTCCAGTGCCGACGGCGAGAATCGTCACGGTGTGCCCGACGCCCCAAAGAATCCCCACCCACGCCGCCTGAGCGATTCTCCGGTGTCGCGAAACAATCGTGCTGACTGCAATCACGTGGTCGGGGTCGGTGGCGTGCCGCATCCCGAGGAAAAATCCCAGCGCGAGAATGGAGATGAGATTTACGGACACCATATCCGATTGTTTGGCGAGCGGACTCGAAAAGACATGGCGCCGCCCGATTCGCAGCGATGAACCGCTCCGTATTGTTGCACGGCTAGTTGAATTCTTGTCGATCCGTGAACATTCGATTTGAATCTGCTACCCGTTTGGCTTTACCATTCTTCCAATCAATTTCAAAGCTCGTCGGGCGTCGGAGTCGTCCGAAACTCAGCCTTGGACTCGCGAATTCGGGTTATTCCGCTCGCGTGCTTTGTCTAATTGCATTTGGAGGTAAATGTATCGGAATGAAACCAGAACTATTCAGCTCGTCCCATATACACGCTCCCAATCGGGGATCTTCGTCAGTTGTGCGGCTGCTCTTCGGCGCGTTGCTTATTTTTACGGCCGCTGCATTCGCGGCGTCGCTTCACGCTCATGCAATCCTTTTGGAGTCTTCACCGGCATTGCACGCCACTGTCGCGGGACCCGATCTCGCCATCCGCATGCGATTCAACGTCCGCGTGGACGTGATTCGTTCGCGCTTCACTCTCGTTTATCCCGATACGATCGCGCGCCCTCTCTCACTTGATAAGCAGCAAGCTCCGGACACCGTACTGAGCCGCGTTTCCGGGCTTGTCCCTGGCACGTACACCATTCGCTGGCAGGTGCTAGCTCCGGATGGACACATCTCGCGCGGCGAGATTCCGTTTAAGGTGGGAAGCTAGGAAGCGCTCGGGATAAGGCGACCCAGCGGCTTATGGCAGAGCGGCTTCAATCGATTTTCAATTTACTTGCGGTGGTGCTCCGAGGCGTCACGTTGACCTCGGAGGCTCTCGTCATCGGGGGAATAGCGTTCACGCTGATCGCGCTCCCCGATCCCGCTCGCGTTCCCGCAGCATGGAAGAAGACTTCGCGCACGATCCTTTGGGCTGTTTTCACTCTTGGCTTGGCGCAGCTAGCATTCGTCGGTCTCGACATCCTCATGCTGATGAAGACCGCCGACGTACCCTTTCTCGAAACGCTGGGAGCGGACTTCGTGATGTCCGGCGCTCTCTTCCTCGCCGCATCAGTGGCCATCGCCATTCTGCTTTTCACTCGCGGCTGGAATGCCCGCTGGTGGCTCGCGCCTCCCGGCGCCGCACTGATCGCCGCGTCAGTAATGACCAGTCACGCCGTCGCGCGCCTTTATTACAGAGCGCCGATGGCCATGGCCACGGCCGCTCACCATCTCTCCATGGCCGTATGGATCGGCGGACTTCCGTTTCTTTGGATCGCGTTGAAGGCCGCCAGCGATTCAAGCGATGTGCGCCGCACCATGATGAATTTTTCCAAGTGCGCGATGATCTGCGTTGCTGGAGTAGCCGGATCAGGCCTCGCTCTCAGCTTCATTTACGTCGGCTCGTGGAATGCAGTTTACGGCACATCCTACGGCGCCATGGTCATGACGAAGAGCGTCCTGCTACTTTGCCTGCTCGCCATCGGTGCCATCAATTACGGAATCGTCCGCAGGCCCGGTCTTCGAACGATAACCTTGCGGCGCCTCTTGGAGGCCGAACTCGGCATCGGCATCACCGTGATCCTCGCCGCCGCGTCCCTCACTTCACAGCCTCCCGCCGTGGACGTCGTGGCCGATCGCGCATCCGCTTCCGAAATCGTCAGCCGCATGTCGCCCGGCTGGCCGCGCCTCACCAGCCCCACGGTAACCGCGCTCGCTGCCGAATCACATTGGCAGGAAAGGATCAAATCCAACGCGACCGTGCAGTTCGTGCCCGATGTTCCCGCCGATCAAGTGCAGCGAAAACAGCGCACCGACGGCGTCGAGTGGTCGGAATACAATCATCACTGGGCCGGATTGATCGTCCTCACCATCGGAATTCTCGCGTTCGTCGCAAAGATTCCCGGAGGCGGCTGGGCGAAGCACTGGCCATTGCTCTTTCTCGCCTTGGCGGCGTTTCTACTGGTCCGCTCCGATCCCGAAGTTTGGCCGCTCGGCCCTTACGGTTTCTGGCAGAGTTTCACTGACCCTGAAGTCTTCCAGCACCGCATCGCCGTCGTGCTGGTAATCGCGTTCGCGATTTTTGAGTGGCGCGTCCGCACCGGAGATTCTTCCTCGCGGATCGCGACTTTGGTTTTTCCCATCGTGTGCGCGGGCGGCGGGGCGCTGCTGCTCACTCATACCCACGCGCTTTACAACGTCAGAGAGCAGTTGCTCGTCGAGCTCACCCACCTGCCGCTCGCCGTACTTGCCTGCGTCGCCGGCTGGTCGCGCTGGCTCGAGTTGCGTCTGCCATCCGAGGAAAAGCTTCGCCGCACGCTTGCCTGGATGTGGCCGGTGTGCTTCGTCGCCATCGGCTTGCTTCTGTTGAATTACCGCGAAGCCTAGCCTCCGCCCTCACGCGGGGCGCAGCGCATCTTTACAAAATAAAGACATCCCTCCACCGCCACCCTTCTTCGTTTGGCCAATCGAACTTATATGGGCAAGATCTTGCACGCCTGCGCGATCTTCTTCTGTGCCGCCATTGCGCTCACCAGCGCAACCGGCGGTGACAATAACGCTCTACAGCGCGCCGCTGGGGAAACGCATGCAGGTCTCGACACGCGCATGCGCAATGTCGAATACCACTTTAGCGATCGCATCGCCGTCCACATCCAAACCCTCACGGGGAAACTCGTCACAACCCCAGGCCACTCGGTTCCCGCGTTTGACGACGCGAATTCCTTCGCATTGGAGCTCACTTCCGCTCGCATCGACGTGCCGCCCGATTCACTCGCCGCTGCGCTGAATGAACATGTTTTTGCCGCGAGCGACGCCCCGTTGAAATCGATTCGCGCGCAAACCGACGGCGAAGCGTTGAAAATCAGCGGGAAGCTTCATTCAAAAGGCGATATCCCGTTCGAGGCCAAGGGCATGCTCTCCCTCGACCCTGACGGCCAGATTCGCCTCCACGTCGAGAAAGTCAAAGCCGCGCATATTCCGGCGACGAAGCTCATGGACTTGTTGGGCGTCACGCTTTCAAATCTCATTCACACAAAATCAGTGCAGGGAATTCGCACCGAAGGCGATGATCTCATCCTCGATCCTGAAAAGACTTTCCCTCCGCCACAAATTCACGGAAAGCTCGCCTCGATTCACAACGATGGCCTCACGATCACTTTGCAGTACGGCGACGCAGCGTCGTCCGAGCCATCGCACGACGCGGGCAATTACATGTCGTATCGGGGAACCACACCCCTGAAATTCGGCAAGCTCACCATGGAGCCCACCGATCTCACCCTTCTTGACATGAATCCCGCCGATCCATTTGATTTTTACCTGGATCGCTACAAGGACCAGCTCGTTGCCGGATACACGAAGACGACGCCTTCGTTCGGTTTGAAGGTTTACATGCGGGACGTCAACAAATTGCCGGCGAAGAAATAAGCGCTTAATGCGGAGAATCCACCGGTTTTCTGCAAGTCGCTACCTAAGATAAGATTCTCGCGTGCCGCTGAGAAAGTCGAAGAAGAAGTTCACCGCTGCTAACGAAGCTCGCCGCCGCGCGCGCCTTGCCGCAGGCCCGCCGCCGTCTGAAAGAATCATTCCTGATAAGCGGCTCAAACCTCCGAAACACAAGAAGCCGCTCGCCGACGAGTAGCTCGCGCCTACTTCGTTTTCATCCATTCGACGCAGCCCTCTAAATGTTTGTGCATCTCGCTGCGCGTCCCGTGCCCTATCCGCCCGTGCCCCGGCAGCACCCACTCGAACTGGTATTGGAGCAGCTTTTCCATCGACTCGATTTGCCTCGGCCAGGAATGCCAACACGCATCGCGGAACGCCGTCAGCGTGTTCCGCACCGGCGACCATGCTAGGTGATCGCCCGTGAAAAGCACGCGATTGCGATACAAGAGCACCTGATGCCCGCGCGTATGGCCCGGCGTGAAAATCGCTGTCAGCTCACCGTCCAATACCAGCGGCGCGGAGTCGCTCAACACCCGCTCAATTCCCAGCCGCGCGGCGCCTTCTTCTTCACGCATGATGCGCGGGCATCCGAAATGCTCCGCGAATCTCGCGTGATCGGCTATATCGTCGCGATGCGATAGAAACATCTGCCCCACGCCGCCTATCTCCTCGATACGCTTTACCAGCGGAGCCGTGAAGCGCGGCGAATCCACGAGCACATTTCCGCCGCGCGCCGCATCGCGCTGGATGAGATAGCTCCACGCCCCGAAGCTCGATTCCGCGGTGAACCCGCAGAAATAAACGTCGTCCACGATGTGTTCTGGAAATGCTTCGACGCCGGGTTTCGCGTCGCGGTGAATTTCGCTTCCAATCGACGCGGTCGGGCATGCCACCAGCGCCATGAGCGCCCGCTTTAGCTCTTCAGCAGTCTCCGGTTGGTGATAGACGATCGATTGGTCGCCGCGATCAGCAAATATCGCCGGCGCGATCTGCCGGCACGCATCGCAATCGATGCACGAGGAATCGACGAAGAATTCGCCGGGAGCGTTTTCAGGATGCCGAAGCGCGGCTTGCGCCATGCACGATTAGATTCGCAGCGCCCGCCGCGAGTCGCAGCCCGTTAGACCGTCACCGGATTCGGCTTCTCTGCGTTGATTTCCAGTTCCTTGATCGCCTTTTGCACCACCGACGCCTGAATCTTGCCATCGAGGTGCAGTTCACGAAGAGTATTCAGCACGATAAACCGCGCATCATTTTCGAAGAAATCGCGCAGTGAGGCGCGCCCTTCGCTTCGCCCGAATCCATCCGTGCCGAGTGCGGCCAGCCGTCGCGGCATCCACTTCGCCACCATGTTCGGCAACGCCTTCAAATAATCCGTCGCCGCCACCAGTACTCCCGGCGCGTCCTTCAGGCACTGCGTCACATAAGGCACGCGTTGCTTCGCCGCCGGATGCAGTAGATTCCAACGCTCCGTCGCCAGCCCGTCCATGTAGAGTTCCTTGTAACTCGTCACGCTCCACACATCCGCAGCGACGCCGTACTTTTCTCCCAGAATCTGCTGCGCCTTC
>DASTCZ010000097.1:0-4243 GCA_035710585.1 Candidatus Acidiferrales bacterium
GGCACCTCGATGTCGGCTCATCGCATCCTGGGGCTGTAGAAGGTCCCAAGGGTTAGGCTGTTCGCCTATTAAAGCGGTACGTGAGCTGGGTTCAGAACGTCGCGAGACAGTTCGGTCCCTATCTGGTGTGGGCGCAGGAGATTTGAAGGGAGCTGTCCCTAGTACGAGAGGACCGGGATGGATCGACCTCTTGTGTACGAGCTGTCACGCCAGTGGCATCGCTCGGTAGCGAAGTCGAGAAGAGATAATCGCTGAATGCATCTAAGCGAGAAGCTCGCCCTGAGATAAGATCTCCCAAGTCCGCTACGGCGGACTAAGAAGGCCGGTCGAAGACTACGACCTTGATAGGCGGGGGGTGGAAGCGTAGCAATACGTGAAGCTGACCCGTACTAATCGGCCGTTCGGCTTAATCATAAAACTTTCCTAATGTTTTGATTGCATCGCTCAGTTCTGCGATTGCGGATCAGCCAGCTAAATTCAGTTGTTCGTGAAGCACGGACATCGAGGTTCGAAATCAAATCGATCCTCTTGTGTCGAGCTTCTAGACTTTCCTGGTGGTAATAGCGCGGGGGTCACACCCGTTCCCATCCCGAACACGGAAGTTAAGCCCCGCAGCGCCGATGATACTGCACGGGTAACTGTGTGGGAACGTAGGTCGCCGCCAGGATTATTTCCTCGAGGGCCAGCAAGCCAATCTTGCTGGCCCTTTTTTGTTTTTAGCTGATGATGAGATTGGGACCTTTAGAAACATCCGTTATTATTATTCGGCGTAAGCCGTCGTCCGATCACGGGTTCTAATGGCCATTTCGCTTGAAGACAAGAAAGACAGCGCCGCTCTGAGGTGGTTCTTCGTTTCGGATCATGAGTCTTTTATTCAAGTCTATAAGGAGATTTTCTCGGGTCTTCCGCCAAAGTACTTGCCGATACTGGATTCCCTGTGCCACAACGTCTCTGGGTTACACCTTACCGCCGGCCTGCCGTTTCGGATGGCGGGCGTCGCCGTCGAAAGTAGGCGCTTCTCGCTCAACTTGGCGGCCGAGCGGATTAGAAATCGCAGACCCGAATTTAGCGCCCTATCGGACGCAGAGAAGGAGTCTCGTGCCGAGGAAATTGCACGAAAGAATTTTGCACAATACGCATCTTCGGAGGCCGGTTCGGAGTCTCTAGCGTGCGAACTCTTATCGTCATTGGAACGGTTTCTTGAAAATCCAGACGTTGCGCACGCTGCAAGGGAACTGCTAAGACAAGCGACCGTTTTGGCATGGTCGACGATAGAAGCCCTAGCGAATGATGTGTTCATTGCAACGCTTAATGAGTTCCCGTCACTCGCGGTAGATCTTCAGCGTGACGAGCGGACCAGGAAGCGCTTTCAGATCAGGGATATGACCGATGCACTCGTCGAGTTTAATTACACTCTCAAAGGGCATATGGGCGACGTACTTAACCGCTCACAGAAGCTTGACGATGTGGAGACGATGCGCGCGGTGTTCGATGTGATCTTTCCCAATTCAAGCCGACTTCGAACCGAATTGCTGGACGCTTCACTCTGGCGATTGTACCAACGGCGAAATCTCATACTTCACCGAAGAGCGATTGTCGATGTCGCTTATTTGAATAATACCGGAGAGAAATTGCAGCTGGGGTCCGAATTGACTGTCGACACCGCCGCCTTCGACAAAGACCTAGCAATCCTCGTACATGTAAGCTTCTCTCTTCTTGATGCGTTCAAGAAGAGCGTTTGCCGAACCGCGTCCGACACTGAGAACTAGGCGTTGTCGGAATTTGAGATGGCATCTAGAGGAAGAGAATGGGCATTCTCGCATCGGCGAAGCCTGCGATCATCATTTGCACAAGGGACCGCGCGCGTTCGGTGGCGTTTTATCGCGACACGCTCGGGCTCGAACTCGCGAACGAAGATAAATTCGCGGCGGTATTTAGCAGTGGCGGTGTTACGCTGCGCGTTTCGCACGTGGCTGATTTCACGCCGCACGGACACACGATTCTTGGCTTTACCGTGGCGGACGTAACCGCGGCCGTGAGAGCGTTGCACGAGAAAGGCGTGACGTTTGAACGATTCGCGCATATCCCTCACGATGAACTCGGAATCTGGACCGCGCCTGGCGGCGCTATGAGCGTCGCGTGGTTCAAGGACCCCGACGGGAATTTGCTGAGCGTGACAAATGCAAGATGCGAAGCCGTAGATCGCCCCACGATTACGCTCAGATCGAGAATTGCTATCACCGTTGATTTGAAAGCATAATCGCTCAGGTTATTTCGCGTGGCCGAAGATGCTTGGGGAGCCGCGAACCGCCCAGAATAATGAGGACACGGTGATTTCTGCGCTAAAGAGAGCGCGAACGCAGCTGCTTGCCGGCTCACTCGCATTTTTCTTCCTGTGCCTCGTGGCGTTTCCAAACCATCCTGCCGCGGGACAAGCCACGTCGCCTTCCATCGGTTTGGAAATCGGACAGCGAGCGCCGGCTTTTGAAGCTACCGACCAATCGGGGCGCACGCAGACAAATGAGACGCTGAAAGGGCCAAACGGAACGGTGCTTCTATTTTTCCGTTCGGCCGACTGGTGACCCTTCTGCAAAGCGCAGCTCGTGCAGCTGCAAAGCGCAAAAGACCGTTTCGAGAAACAGGGCATCAAGCTGGCGGCGATCAGCTATGACTCCGTGGATATCCTCAAAAGTTTCGCGGACCGGCGCACGATCACCTACCCGCTGCTCGCCGATCCGGATTCGAAAATAATCTCCGATTACGCGGTGACTAACCCCGATGCGAAAGGAATGCAGAAAGGCATGGCGCTGCCCGGATATTTCTTTATTTCCCCAGACGGCGTCATCCGCGAGAAATATTTCGAGACGAAATACACCGACCGCTACACGGCGAACAATCTGATCGGTAAATTATTTCCGGAGCTGGGCGAAGAGGTCGGCGAAAAAATAGACGCGCCGCACCTGAACGTCGCGTTGAGGCAATCGGATCGAGTCGTTGTTCCGGGCAGCCGCACTACGCTGACGGCGGAAATTAATTTGCCGGCTGGCGTGCACGTCTACGCTCCGGGCGTCAGCGGGTACAAGCCGATTCAGCTTGAAATCCAGCCCCAGTCGGGAATCGAGCTCGCGGAGGCCCAATACCCGAAATCGAAAACGCTTTATTTGCCTGTAATCAAGGAGCGGGTGCCGGTGTTCGAAGGCAAATTCCGCATCGCCGCCGATGCAACCATCAGCGCGACTCCGGACCTCATGCGATCGCTTGGCGCCGAGGGCAAGCCGCTGACGGTCGCGGGTGAGTTGCACTATCAGGCGTGCGACGCGAAAACTTGCTACGTGCCGGCATCCATTCCCGTGCATTGGCAGCTTCAGGTGACGCCGCTTGATACTCAACGGGCGCCCGAAGCCATCCGGCACCAGTAAGTGAGCCCACAGTTTTTGGCTTGCACAATTTTGGTGCTACCCGTATGATGTGCGCCTGACATGAATTTCGCGCCGCACTATTACTTTAGCTTCGTGTTTAGCTACCGCTCCTCTTATTGCTTTACGGGGAGCGGCCGAGCGAAGCTTGTGCGCGAGGTTCTGACGAACTAAAAGCGACGCAAACTTCGGATCACCGGCCGCCACCCAAACGGGTTGAGCGGCCGTTTTTGTTTTTGGGGCGAAGCGTTCGCGGCAATTTCAAGATTCAGGAGACAGGTCATGAATATCCAGGAATGGCGCACGCGAATCGACGAAGTGGATCGCCAGCTGGTCCGGCTGCTCAGCCTTCGCGCGCAGATCGCCATCGAAATCGGACGCACCAAGGCCGGCGCCGGCGTCGAAGTTCACGATCCGGCCCGGGAAACCGACGTCTTGCGGCAAGCCGCGCGGGACAATCCGGGAGTGCTGCCGGAATCCGCCATCGAACATCTTTTTCGCGAAATCGTTCGTGAATCCCGCGAAGCCGCCGCGCGCGCCGTCTCTGCGCCGCCGGACCGATGACCACCTCGCAGCTGCGCGTCGCTTTTCAGGGCGAACGCGGCGCATTCAGTGATGAGGCCGCACTGATCCTCTTGGGCAGCGGCGTCGAAACTGTTCCGCGGCCAACCTTCGATTCGCTTTTTGCCTCAATCGCCGATGGCTCAGCCGACTTCGCGCTTGCGCCCGTCGAAAATACGCTGGCCGGTTCCGTCCACCGCTGTTACGACCTGCTCCTCGAAAGCCGCCTCGAAATCGCCGCCGAGGTCATTCATCGCATCTCTCAC
>DASTCZ010000098.1:0-6313 GCA_035710585.1 Candidatus Acidiferrales bacterium
AGCGAGGGAAAGAGAGAGAGCAGTTAGGACCGGCAAGACCAGCCGAACGAGAGATCGCAGCATAAGGCCCTACTTCTCTTGTCGCATCGAGTCACGCGGAAGAACTCTCGGGTGTTCCGTCCGGCGAAATCCGCAAGCCACTGGCTTCAACGCGCGACATTTCATGAAAAAGCGGCCCGCGGCGAATCTGAAAATATCGTAGCAGGTTGCCGAGCGAAACGAAATGGGCCTTGGCTGCGGAGCAGAACCCAAAACGGCAAGCAAGCGCCTTGCGAGCTGTCTACTTGCTCGGGCGGGCGGCGTTCTTGTTCGTCTTACCATTGCCATTGAGGCCGTCTTTCGCGGCCTGCAGCGATTTCGCAAGAAATCTTCCGGTGTAAGAGGCGGTATTCCGCGCCACTTGCTCCGGAGTTCCGGTCGCGACAATGCGTCCACCCGCCGCGCCGCCTTCCGGCCCGAGATCGATGATCCAATCCGCGGATTTGATCATGTCGAGATTGTGTTCGATCACGACGATGGAAGCGCCGCCGTCGAGGAGCTTACGGAATGCGGTGAGCAATTTCTGAATGTCGTCAAAATGCAGGCCGGTGGTAGGCTCGTCAAAAATGTAGAGGACTCCCTGGCAATCCTGGTGCGTGAGGTGCGAGGCGAGCTTCAAGCGCTGCGCTTCGCCGCCGGAGAGAGTCGTGGCCGATTGGCCGAGGCGGAGATACCCGAGGCCGACTTCGTCGAGGACTTTCAATTTGGAAGTGACTTTTGGAACGCCGGAGAAGAAGGCAAGCGCTTCATGAACGGTGAGCTGCAAGACTTCGTGGACATTTTCTTCGCGGAACTTGACCTCGAGGACGCTTGATTTGAAACGCGTGCCCTTGCATTCGTCGCAGATGAGTTCGATATCGGCGAGGAACTGCATCTCCACCGTGACCGTGCCGTCGCCTTCGCAGGCTTCGCAGCGGCCACCCGGAATGTTGAACGAAAAATGTCCAGGGCCGAATCCGTGGCGCTTCGCGTCGGGAGTCGCGGCGAAAACCTCGCGGATCGCGTCGAACGCCTTCAGATAAGTGGCGGGATTCGAGCGCGGCGTGCGGCCGATCGGCGATTGATCGACGATGACGAATTCACGAATGTGCTGATCGCCGTCGAGGCGATCGCAGAGATCTTTGAAGCTGCCGCCGTTTCGCTGCGCTTCGAGCGCTTTGAAGACGACGTCGTAGATCAGCGTGGATTTTCCCGAACCGGAGACTCCTGTGACGGCCGTCATCGTGCCGAGTGGAATCATCACGTCGAGATTCTGCAGGTTGTGGACGTGAGCGCCATAAATGCGGAGGAATTTTCCGGTTGGCCTTCGGCGTAGAGCCGGAATAGGGATCTGTGCGTCGCCATTGAGGTAGCGAGCAGTGAGCGAATGTTCACTTAAAGCGAGCTCGGTTCGCAATCCAGCAAACAAAATTCGTCCGCCAAATTCGCCAGCACCGGGACCTAGATCGAGAACGTAATCGGCTGCTTCGATCGTTTCCGGATCGTGCTCCACGACGAGAATCGTGTTTCCTAGGTCGCGCAGCGATTTCAGGATGCGGATGAGGCGGTCGGTATCGCGCGGATGCAGTCCGATGGAAGGCTCATCGAGCACGTAGAGCGCGCCAACAAGCTGAGATCCAAGAGAAGTAGCGAGCTGGATGCGCTGCGCTTCACCGCCAGAGAGCGTGGAGGTGAGGCGGTCCAACGTCAGATACTCGAGTCCGACCTCATCGAGGTAGCGCAAACGCTGCCGAATCTCGTCGAGGATGCGGTCCGCGATTTTTTGTTGCGCGGGCGAGAGCTGCAGACTGTCAACGAATTTCCGCGCGTCGGTGACTGTGAGTTCGCAAAGTTCGGTGATCGCTTTTCCGCTGACCAGCACCGCGCGCGCTTCGCGCCTCAGCCGCGTGCCCCTGCATTCCGGGCATTGCGCATAGCCGCGATAGCGGCTCAGAAAGACACGAACGTGCAGTTTGTATTTTTTGCGCTCCAGCCATTCGAAGAAGCCCTTTACGCCGGGAAAGCCCGCAACTGGATCGCCTTCAGCAACGAGCCGACGGTGCTCGGCGGATAGCGAGCGATACGGGACGTCGAGCGGAATGCCTTTTGTGCGGGCGTACTGGCGCAGTTCCTTGTCGATGCCGCGGTAGCGCGGCTTGGTCCAGGGTTCGACGGCGCCCTCCGCCAGCGATTTGCCCTGATCGGGAATCACGAGATTGATGTCGAAATCGATGGTGTTGCCGAAGCCCTGGCAGCGTGGGCACGCTCCCGCGGGATTATTGAATGAAAATAGCCGAGGTTCCGGTTCCTGATAGACGATCCCGCATTTTTTGCACTCGAAGCGCTCGTTGAAGACGAGTCGCTCGGCGCTGCCATCGGGCTTGGCAGCGGGAAATTCGAGCGTGACTTCGCCCTCACCCTCGCGGTAGCTGATTTCGACGGAATCGATCAAACGCGAGCGCGATTCGGGTGAGACGCTCAGGCGATCGACGAGCACGTAGACTGGCGCCGAGAAATCGACATCCAGGAGAGATTCCGGCGATGAGAATTCGTAGACGCGCCCGTTCTGGTAGAGCCGGTTGAAGCCGCGCTTTTGGAGTTCTCCGAGCGCGGTGCGAACGGCGACCGAATCGGGCTTGGCGGACTTTTTTGTTGCGGCCCTTTTCGAAGTTGATTCCATTGGCTCGCCGATGCGCAAGCGGTACAGAACGTAAAATCGCGCGCCTTGAGGAAGTGCGGCGACGCGCGACGCGATCTCGTCCATGGTGTCGCGGCGGACTTCGCTGCTACATCGCGTGCAGTACGTGGTTCCCGTGCGCGCGTAAAGCAAGCGAAGGTAATCGTAGATTTCGGTTGCGGTAGCGACCGTGGAGCGCGGGTTGCGCGTCGAATTTTTCTGCTTGATCGCGATCGCTGGAGCGATTCCAGTGATTTCATCGACGTCGGGCTTTTCGATGCGCTCAAGGAACTGGCGCGCGTAGGCGGAAAGCGATTCGATATACCGGCGCTGGCCCTCGGCGTAAATCGTGTCAAACGCCAGGCTCGATTTGCCCGAGCCGGATACGCCGGTGACGACGGTAATGGCGTTGTGAGGGATTTCGAAGCTGATGTTCTTCAGGTTATGAACGCGCGCGCCGGAGACACGAATGGCCTCCTGCTGTGGCTCGGCGGCCTCTGGGACGGGCGGATTTGGCGCAGTGATGGCTTCAGACAAGGCGAAGGGCCTCGGCGCGCAAAAAACGACGCTCAGAAACCCTTCATTATAAGCGGCGCGTCAAATCGCGGCAAATCTCACGCAAGAAAGGCCGTATTTGCAGCTATTGCGCGCGCCAGCGGTTATTCGTGGCGCAACGCGATCATGGGATCGACCCGCATGGCGCGCCGCGCGGGAATGTAGCAAGCCAGCAGCGCGACGGAGATGAGCAGGGCGCCGACTGCAGCGTGGGTCGCAGGATCGTATGCCTTAACGCCATACAAGAGGCCGCTGAGCAACTGCGTGAGCCCGAGCGCAGCTACCAAGCCAATTCCGACGCCGGCGATTGCAAGTTTCGCGCCGTGCGACAACACCATGCGCAAGACGTCGCGGCGCTGCGCACCCATTGCAATGCGGATGCCAATTTCATTGGTGCGGGCTGCGACGTTGTAGGAGACCACGCCAAAGATGCCGATGGAGGCGAGCACGAGGGCGAGCCCGCTGAATAGTTCGAGGAGAATCAAAGTCTCTCGGCGAGTGGATTCCCAGTCGGAAAGTAATTGATTCATGGTGGTGAAGCCGACGACCGGCTCGTCTTTATCAAGCGACGAAACTGCCCCGCGGATTTCCGCGGCAAGCGTGGGGCCTTCGATCTTCGAACGGACAACTACGGCCGCGTGGTTTGGCACTTGCTGGTCGATCGGCGTATAGACTTCGAGCCGGGCGGGTTTGCCCAATCCGTAGAGGCGAGTATCGGCGACGACGCCCGCGATGGTGATCGGCTTTTGCTTATCATTCGGGTGCCCAAAAATGAACTGTTTGCCGAGTGCGTTGCCATCGGGCCACAACCGGGTAGCGGCGGTCTCGTTAATCACAGCTACGGGCGCAGTCGTGGCGCTGTCCATTTCCGTGAAGGTGCGCCCTCGTAGTAGAGGAATCTTGAGCGTCCGGAAATAATCGGGGCTCACATAGTGTAAATCCGGATGCGGAAACTGGCTCGGACCGGGAGTTGGGCGATCGAGCAGCGTGATGTCTGTGCGATCGTGGTCGTCGGTAAGGGGAACATTCGTCCCGATAGCCGCGCTCTCGACTCCGGGGAGTGCCTGCAATCGCGGAATGATCTCGCGCCAGAAGCCGAGCTGAGACGCGTCGGTTTTGTAGCGCGTGGAACCCAAATTCAAAAACATCGTGTAGGTTTGACTGGGATCAAACCCTCCATTGACGTGCAGCAGCAGATAGAGACTCTTCATCATCAGGCCGGCGCCGGCCAGCAGGACGAGCGCGAGCGCCGTTTCCGCCACGACTAAAATTCCGCGCAGGCGATTCTGACGCGCGCCGCCCGTCGAGCCGCGACCGCTTTCCTGCAATGAACTGCGCACTTCTGGTCGGAGGGCATGAAGCGCTGGGATCATTCCAAACATCAGCGCGACGAGAAAAATCATCGCCGCGGCAAAACCGAACACGTTGCCATCCATGCGAATCGGAATGCCCATCACGCCGTCGTCGCCGATGAGCTTTGCGAGACCGCGTAGCGACCATACCGCGACTGCGAGCCCCAGTCCGCCGCCGATGGCGCTGAGTAAGAGGCTTTCGGTGAGCATCTGCCGGATGAGCCTGCCTCGGCTCGCGCCGATAGCGATGCGGAGCGCGATCTCTTTTGACCGAGACACGCCGCGCACGAGCGAGAGATTCGCGACGTTGACACAAGCGATCAACAGAACGAAGACGACTGCGCCAAAAAGTATGAGCACGGCAGACTTCGAGTCTCCAACGAACTCGTCTCGAATCGGCTTGATGGAAACGCCCTCGCCGGTATTTGTTGCGGGGTATTGCTTCGCGAGCCGTGCGGCGATACCGCCCATTTCAGATTGGGCCTGCGATGGCGTGACGCCATCGGCGAGACGCGCGATCACATCTGTATCGTCATGATTCCCGCGCTCCATATAGAACTGCACCCAAATGCCGACTGGCGCCCAGATAGCTGCGCGCGAAATGTAATAGAAGTTCTGCGGCAGGACGCCGACGATCGTATACGCGCGTCCGTACAGGAGAATTGTCTGGCCGAGCACGGAGGGACTTCCGCCGTAGTGCGATTGCCAGTAGGCATAGCTCAGCATGACGACCGGCGCGGTGCCCTGCTTTTCTTCGTCGGGAGAGAAATCGCGCCCGATGAGCGGTTGCACGCCGAGCAGCGAAAGAAAATTCGGCGAAACGGCGAAGCCATCGACTTGCTCGGGCTCACCCACGCCTGTGACGGCGAAGTTCAGGTTTCGCGCCACGGCCATCTGGGAGAATGAATGGCTCTGCGCGCGCCAATCCAGGAAATCGGGATAGGGAACTGAGATGGTGTCGTTGCCGTTGCGGCGCGCGTCATTTTCGCGGAGCAACATCACGCGCGATTCGTCGCGGTAGGGCAGCGGATGAAACATCGTTGCGTTTACGACGGTGAAGATGGAAGTGGTGGCGCCGAAACCGAGTGCGAGGGTGAGCACCGCGACAACGGAAAAAGCAGGGGACTTGCGCAGTCCTCGCAGGCCGAAGCGAACATCCTTCCGAAGATCGTCGAAGAAATTCAGGCTCCGCGCATCACGACACTCGTCTTCGTGCTTTTGCAAGCCGCCAAATTCCAGCCGCGCACGCCGCATGGCTTCCTCCGGAGACGCACCCGCTCGCATAAGGTCTGCCGCCCGCTTCTCAACGTGAAATTTCAGTTCATCTTCCATTTCAAATTCAAAATCGCCGCGGCGCCGCAGCGCTCGCCAAAGAGACCGAAGCCGCGCGCTCATTTCAGCTCTCCTGCGGTTTTGCGCGAAGTGCGGAGCCGATCGCCGTCGCCAAGCGGTTCCAGCTTTCCATTTCATCGCGCAGGCGTTTCCGGCCCGCTGCCGTGAGACGGTAATACTTGGCGCGACGGTTGTTATCCGAAACTCCCCAAGAAGATTCGAGCAGGCCGCGATGCTCCAGGCGGTAGAGGGCGGGATAGAGGGCACCCTGCTCGGCGAGCAGCGCGCCTTGCGTTATCTGTTCGATGCGCAGAAGGATGCCATAGCCGTGCAGTTCGCCGAGCGACACGGCCTTGAGAATGAGTAGATCGAGCGTTCC
>DASTCZ010000099.1:0-3542 GCA_035710585.1 Candidatus Acidiferrales bacterium
GAGCTCCTCGGCGATTTGCGCGTAAATCACTTCCTGGCGCGGGGAGAGCGCGGCGACGAGCGGCATGAGCATGCGCTGGCCGGTGAGCTGACCTTCGCGGCGGGCGCGCAGGTGCTGCTCGAAGAGGATGCGCTCGTGCGCGACGTGCTGATCGATGATCCAGAGGCCTTCGCCGTTGATGGCCACGATGAAGCTCGAGCTGACCTGGCCGAGCGGTTTCAACGTCGCGAGGCTGGCGGCGGAGGCGGAGATCTCCGGGGCATGTGAATCAGGCGCGACGCTGCCGTGATTTTCACTGCAATTAGCGGGTGTGAGGCGCGATGCGGCGCGGAATTCCTCGGCGATTTGCGGAGCGGAAAATTGCACTGCGGAATCGCCGCTCGCTCCCGGATCGAATTGAAATCGTTGCGGCTCCGGCAATAAAGGCGCGACAGTCAGCTCGAATCCGCCGCCATCGGAATAGGGAGCTGCTGCGGCCCCGGCTGCAGAATTGAACGGCGCAGCCATCGGAGGAATCACGGCGCGGGGCACTCCATCGGGGGCGAGCGGCGAATTTTGCGCGGCGCCCACGATCATGGAAGGAGTTCCGAAGCTTGCCGCGGCTGCGGCAACCGCGGGTTGCGGCGCAGCGTTCGCGCCGGCTGCCGCCGCGAAGCCCGCCTGCGCGGCGGGCAGGCTCGCAATGGGACGCGCGCGGGAAAGCGACTGGCGGATCACGTCACGCGCGTAATCGTGAACGAATTGCGGATGGCGGAAGCGCACTTCGATTTTCGCGGGGTGCACGTTGACGTCCACTTCCTCGTAGGGAAGATCGAGAAAGAGCAGCACGACGGGATAGACGCCCGGCGGAATCACGTTTCGATAGGCTTCGTGGATGGCGTGGAGCAGCAGGCGATCGCGCACCAGGCGGCGATTCACAAAAATGTAGATGCCGTTGCGATTGGGGCGCTGCACCTGCGGGCGCGAGGCGAATCCGCTGACGGTGATGAGCGAAGCGCGCTCGGCGGATTCGAGTTCGGGCTCGGTGATGGCGGCGCGCACGGGAGCGTACGCGGCTGGAATTTCAAACAGCTCGTCGAGCGCCTGGCGGCCGAAGAGTTGGTAGACGCGTTCGGCGAGGCCGGCGATGCCGCGCGGCTCGGAGGAATGCGTGGTGGAGGCCTGCGCGTCTGACCGGTCGCCTTGCGCAGCGCTTGTTTCCGCAGCTTGCTCCGAGTCAGCAGCGGGTGCGACGTTCAAAATCTCCTGCGTCGGGGTTTTCAGCAGGAACTGGCATTCGGGATGCGCCAGCGCGTAGTGCGTGACGAGCGAGGCGATGTGTCCAAGCTCGGTGGTTTCGGACTTGAGAAATTTCCGCCGCGCGGGCACGCAATAAAAAATATCCGACACGCTGATGGAGGTGCCGGGAGGAACGCCCACGGGCTTGACGTTGATGAGCTTCCCAGCGGCGAATTCGATGCGCGTGCCGTCAGCGGATTCGCTCCGCGTTCCCCCGGTCGATTCGCCCGGCATCCCGGCAGTTGATTCATGCGCACGTGTTTCAAGCACCAGCCGCGAAATCGCGGCGATCGAGGGCAGCGCTTCACCCCGGAAGCCGAGCGTGGCGATGGAGAGCAAATCGTTTGTCGAGCGCAGCTTGCTGGTGGCGTGGCGTTCGAAGGCCAGCAGGGCGTCGTCGTGGGCCATGCCTGAGCCGTCGTCGGTGATGCGGATGAGGCGCTTGCCGCCCGCTTCGGTTTCGATGCGGATACTGCGCGCGCCGGCGTCGAGCGCGTTTTCGAGCAGCTCCTTGACGACTGACGCGGGCCGCTCGACCACTTCGCCGGCGGCAATTTGGTTGGCGACTGCTTCGGGGAGGATGCGGATGCGGCTCATGAATGGCGGCCTGCTACATGCGAGAGCGTGAGTGATTTTTCGGGGGTCGGAGCTTTAGCTCCGACTTTTGGGCTCGCCGATGGGGCTTTAGCCCCTGAGGAATAGCGTTCTGGCATTGCGTCCATCTTAAAGCGAGAATTTCCAGAGCCGTACGGCCACTCTTCGAATTTTTGAACGAGCCGCGCTTTCACGGGATTTTCCCGGATGTAGAGCAGTTTCGAGCGGAAGTCATCGGCGTCACGAATCGAGGACTCGTGGAATCCTGAATGCCAAATCGGATTGGATGTGCCGCGCTTCCTGTGAACTTCGAATGAGCTTCCGCCTTTTATCAGCTGCATCACTTTCTCGAGCGCATTGTTTCCGGCTGGAGTAAGCAAGAGATGAAGATGGTCGGGCATTAGGACAAATTCTTGGAGAAGGTAAGCGCCTCGCTCGCGGCAAGAAAGAATTCGATTCGTGACGATTTCGGCGGTCTCCGCTACCTGAAAGACCGAATGGCGCTGCCAAGCGTCGGTCGTGACAAAGTAGCTGGCGCCGGGGATCGTTCTGTGTTGTAAGCGGCCCATTCTCTTCCTCAGGGGCTAAAGCCCCATTTTTGCTCCCTTAAGTCGGAGCTAAAGCTCCGACGCCCGAAAAGGTTCTCCGTAATGTCAGCTTCATATCACTGTGCAGGGACATAAATCCCGTGCCGCTAACAACCGCAGGCCGTATCAATCTTTCCTCAACTTAATTCCCAAATCGCGCAGCTGCGCATCGTCCACAGGCGAGGGCGAGTCGGCCATCAGATCCTGCGCGGCGGTGGTCTTGGGGAAGGCGATCACCTCGCGGATGGATTTTTCGCCGGCCAGCAGCATGACGATGCGGTCGATACCCAGCGCGATGCCGCCGTGGGGCGGCGTGCCGTAGGTGAGCGCGTTGAGAAAAAAACCGAAGCGGCTGCGAGCCTGTTCGTCGGTGAGGCCAATGGCGCGAAACACGCGCGACTGAATTTCTTGCTGGTGAATGCGGATGCTGCCGGAGCCGAGCTCGACGCCATTGAGGACGAGATCGTAGCCCTTGGAGCGGATTTCGCCGCGCCGGTCGGGGATTTCGAGCAGCGGTGCGTCTTCTTCGACGACTCCGGTGAAGGGGTGCTGAGCGCTGGCCCAGGCTTTGTCGGTTTCGCTCCATTCAAATAGAGGAAAGCCGGTGAGCCAGAGAAATTCCCAGCGGTCTGTGGGAATGAGATTGAGTTTATCGGCGAGATAGAGGCGCAACTGTCCCGCGACGAGCGCGGCCGCGTCGGTGCCGGGAATTTGTTCTTTTGCGGATACCGCGACGATCAGATCGCCGCCTTTTGCGCCGGTCGCTTCGGCGATGTGCTTCAGCGTTTCCGCGCCGAGATTTTTTTCGAGCGATGACGAAATGCCTTCGGCCGTGACTTTCGCGGTGTAAACGGCTTTCGCGCCGGCGGATTTGCCGCGCTCGCTGAGTTCGTCGAGCTGTTTGCGAGAAAATGCTGCACCGCCGGGCGCCACTAGCGCGAAGACGTTGCCCTCGAAATGCAACGTCTCCTGCGCGACGCTGAAATATTTCGTGACGTCGTTGAGCTCCATGCCGACGCGCATGTCAGGCTTATCGATACCGAAGCGGCGGATGGCTTCGCGGTATTCCATGCGGCGAAACGG
>DASTCZ010000100.1:0-16470 GCA_035710585.1 Candidatus Acidiferrales bacterium
CACGGCGGACCAACAAGGCGGTCAAGCGACTATCTTGAATTTGGATCAAAAGCGGCAGAAGGCATTGCGGGACGTAAAGATGTATGAGGACCGCATTGCGGCGATGACGGTGAAAGCTCCTGTCGATGGGACGATGGATTTGCAGCCGAACTGGCGAGCTGGGAATTTCGGAAATTCAGCGCCGGAATTCAAAGAGGGAGACCGGGCCTATGCGGGCGCCGAAGTCGCGCAGCTGCCGGACCTGACGACGCTGCTATTGAAGGCACGCGTGGACGAATCCGATCGCGGACGAATTCAAACCGGCAATTCCTTGACGGCCAGAGTGGATGCGGTGCCGGACAAGGATTTTACGGGACGCATCAGCAACATCAGCCCGTTGGCGAAAATGGATTATTCGCAAGGATGGCCCCCACAGAAGAATTTTGAAGTGTTGATGCAGCTCGATCACCCCGATCCACGGCTGCGTCCCGGCATGAGCACGAGCGACCGAATCGTGGTGAGCAGCATTCCGGGCGTGGTCACGGTTCCGAAAGCTGCGGTCTTCCCGAAGAACGGTCGCACGGTTGTGTATGTCAGCCAGGGCGGCAAGGACAACGACAAGTTTGCGGAACGAGCGGTAACGATCGGTCACAGGGGCGGCGGACAGATCGAAATCGTAAGCGGCGTTGCGGCGGGAGATCGTGTCGCGTTGCGCGATCCAGTCCAAGTGGCGAAATGAAAAAGCGCACAAAGGTCCGAATGGTATTCGCGGTCGCGGCAGTCATCGTGGCCGGCAGCGGCGTGATGGTGGGCGTCGCAAAGCTGCGGGGCACCGAAGCGGCGCTGCCGACGGCGAAAGTCCAGCGCGGCGACGTCGATTTGAGGGTGTTCACGACGGGAGACTTGCGCGCGCCTAAATCCGCAATGGTGATGGCGCCTTCGGTCAACGGCACGCTGCAGATCGTGCAACTGGCGAAGACCGGCGAGATCGTCAAGAAAGACGATATGGTCCTGCAGTTCGATCCCAGCGAGCAGGAATACAACCTCGCTCAGGCGCAATCGCAGTTGCGGGAAGCGAAAGAAAAGATCGTGAAGATGAATGCCGACACCGCGGTGCAAAACGCCACCGATCAAGTGTCGCTGCTTCACGCACAATACGACGTGCGGCGCGCAGAGCTGGATGTGAGCCTCAACGAAATCAAGAGCACGATCGAAGCGAAAGAAAACGATTTGGCGCTGGAAGAGGCACACCGTCGGCTCGATCAGCTGCAGCAAGACATCAAGTCGCGGGCAGCTTCGAACCAAGCGCAGATGGCCGTACTGCAAGAGCAGCAAAACAAGGCGCTGCTCGACATCAAAGTGGCGCAAACGCACATTGACAGCATGACGATCAAGTCTCCGATGGACGGCATCGTGACGGTGCGGGACAACATCGACGCGAACGGTTTCAATTTCGGTCAGCCGACACCCGAATACCAGCTGGGAGACCTGACCTATAGCGGCCGGCCGATTCTGCAGGTGATGGACACATCGCAAATGGAGATCTCGGGCAAGATTCTGGAGGTCGCACGTGCGGATTTGAGTGCGGGCGAGACAGCGGAAGTCCGGATCGATGCGATGCCGGAGCAGACCTACACCGGAAAAGTAAAAATGATTTCGGGGCAGGCCTCCAGCGACATGTGGGGAGGAGATCCGGCAAAAAGATTCGACGTGACATTTGCCATTGACCGGACAGACCCGCGGCTGCGTCCGGGGCTTTCGTCCCAGATCATCGTGCAAGGCGAGAAGCTCAAGAATGTCCTTTTCTTGCCGAGGCAGGCGATTTTTGTTCGTGACGGAAAGCCGATCGTCTATGCAAAGGCCGGGCGCGGATTTGAATCGAAGCCGATCAACGTAAAGCACACGACGGAGAGCCAAGCCGTCGTCGAGGGAATCGGGGAAGGCACCGAGGTTGCGCTCGTCAATCCCGAACAGGCCGTCGCAAAGAGTGCGGCTGCCGCTCCCGCGGGAGGGCCGGGAAAATGAGCGGCTCTCGAAACGCTGACAGGATGCCGGGTGTGCAGACCGAACGGGGACGCGACTTCAGCCAGTATTTGCCGGACATGCAGCTCGGAATGCAGAACCTTCTGCAGCACAAGCTGCGCTCGCTCCTCACGATGCTGGGCATGATTTTCGGCGTGGCAGCGGTCGTCTCGATGCTTTCGATCGGCGCGGGAGCGCAGCAACAAGTGATGGCGTTCATCGAGCAGATGGGCCTGCGCAACGTGGTAATCGAAGCGAAGGAAGCGCAGAGCTACATGGATTTGCAGAAGGCGCGGCAGATGTCGCCCGGGCTGACGTTTCAGGATTACCGGGTGATCCGCGCCGACGTGGGCGGAATCACCGCTTCCTCGCCGCGCAAGCGGTTTGTGCCCACGAAATTGCTGCCGAAGCCCGAACGCGAGATGCCGGTGGTCTTCGGCGTGGAGCCGAGCTACGAGAAAATCGCCAGCATGCGCGTGGTGGCGGGGCGCTTTTACGACGAAGCAGAGAGCCGCGCGGGCGCGCCGCTGTGTGTGCTCGGGCAAGCAGCGAAAACAAATCTCTTTGGCGCGCAGGAAGCCGTAGGCCAATTCATCAAAGTGAATACCCAGTGGCTCCGCGTGATCGGCGTGACCGGGCCGCAGCTCACCGCGCAAACGCAAGTCGCCGGGCTTCCTTCGCAAGATTTGAACAACCTGATCTACACGCCGCTAAATGGCGCGATCTTCCGTCTCGAAGACCAGAAAACCGGAATGAGAGATGAGATCGACGGAGTCTATCTCCAACTGGCATCGGCAGATTCCAGCGCGGAAACCGCGGAGGTGGTTCGCGGATTGATCGGGTCAGCGCACCGGGGATTGGACGATTTTTCCGTAATCGTGCCTGCGGAATTGCTGGCGGAACAGAAGCGGACGCAGAGAATCTTCGACATCGTGATGGTGGCCATCGCTTCGATTTCGCTGCTCGTCGGCGGAATTGGAATCATGAACATCATGCTGGCGAGCATTTTGGAGCGGACGCGCGAAATCGGCGTGCGGCGCGCGGTGGGCGCGCGGCAAAGCGACATCATCCGGCAATTTCTGGTGGAAGCGATTCTGATCTCGTTCGTCGGCGGACTGATGGGAATTCTCGTCGGGCTCGGAATGTCGCAGCTGATCGCTTGGCTCGCCGCCTGGACGACTGTGGTAACTACGAGCTCGATCGTGCTGGCGTTTGCCGTTTCGGTCTCCGTGGGCCTGATCTTTGGAATCTATCCGGCGCGGAAAGCTGCCCGGCTCGATCCGGTGGAAGCGATCCGCTACGAATAGATTTGTAAGCCTGCTCAATCAAAAGGGGTGATTCGTGAAGCGTATTCTCTGGGTTTGGTGTGCCTGCGCGGCGTTCTCATTTCTGGCGGATGCAGTACAGGCCCAAACCGTCATTTTTCCCGAGCCGCAGTGGTTCCGTGAAGTTGTCAAGCGACCAGCTTCGCCTGCGACGCTGCCGTCGCCGCAGCATCTCCGCGATTATGTGGTGGACAGCAAACTGCGGCTGACGCTCGAACAGGCGGTGCAAGTTGCTCTGGCCAACAACACGGACTTGCACGTTGACGAGATCAGCTATCAGAACGCGCGGTACGCGATTTTGCGTGCGTACTCGCCGTTCGATCCGCTGTTTTCTTCTTCAGCGAGCGCTTCCCGGAGCACGGCGCCGCAAGCCAGCCAGCTCGGCGGCGCGCAGACGCTCAGCTCCCTCAATCAAAACGTGGACGCAACATACAACGAATTTTTCCCAACGGGAACGAACCTGAGCATCGACCTCAACACGAGCCGGTTCACGAGCAATTCGATCTTCAATACATTCAATCCTTCCGTCTCTTCGGGCCTCACATTTACGGTGACGCAATCACTGCTGAAAAACCGCGGTCTCTTCGTGAACCGGGCGCCGATTCTGATTGCCAGGCTTGGCTACAAACAATCCAGGGCTGTGCTCCAACAGCAAATCAACGATGTGATCCTCAGCGTCGTCGCGCAGTATTGGACCGTGGTGCAGGCGCGCGAGACGCTCGGGGTATTGCAAAAGTCGCTGGAGCAGGCGCAGGCGACCTACGAGTTCAACAAGAAGCAGCTCGAGCTGGGGGCGCTTTCGCCGCTCGATATCTACAAGCCCGAAGCGGATGTTGCAGCGCGGCGAGTGCAGGTGATCCAGAGCGAGTATCAACTGAAGCAACAGGAGGATTCGTTGCGGCGGCTGGTGGGAGCGGATCTCGATCCGACGGTGTCCGTCATGGACCTCGATTTGATCGAGCCAGCGGAACCGACCGGCGATCTCTTCACGATTGATGCGGGGCAGGCAATGGAGAAGGCAATCGCGAACCGTCCGGAGTTCGAAGCAGCGAGAAACCAGCTGGCGGCCGACGATATCAATTTGCGGCTTTTTCACAACGAAGCGCAGCCCACGCTGAACCTGCAAGGGTTTTACGCTTCAAACGGCCTGGGCGGTAATCAGCTGGATCCCAGCGTCTCGCCGCCGGTGATCATCAGCACAGGCGGGCTTGCAAACGCATTTGGCCAGATCGGTGCGTTCGATTTCCCGTCGTACGGGCTGACTCTGCGGTTGACCCTGCCGATCCGCAACCGGCAGGCGGAAGCAGACATCGCGACGGGGCAGAATCGCAAGTTGACGGACCTCTACGGCGAGCGCACCACGGAGCAAGCGGTCCGGCTGGAGACGAAGAACGCAGTGAATCAGCTCGAGCTTTCAAAGCTCACGCTCGCGGCCGCGAAAGTGCAACGCGATCTGACGCAGAAAGACCTGGCGGCCGAACAACGGAAATACGAACTCGGAACCGAAACGATCTTCTTTGTGCTGGATGCGCAGACTCAGCTGGCCAGCGCGGAAGCAAACGTCGTGCAGGCGGAAATCTCATACCACATCGCCCTGGCCCAGGTGGACCATGCCGTGGGGGCAGCGCTCGATAAGCACCACGTTGTGGTGTCGGATTCAAGGCACTAAACTTGAGGAATCGAGCGGCGGTTGGTCTGGCGCTACAGGCCGTTAAGAAGAATGCTTGACATGGGTTTTGGGCGTGTGTTATCTCGCTTGGTAAGGTCGCCAGGTTTTCCTTCCGCTGGGCTATGCGGCAGGGAAAGCAGATCAAGGAACCAAACGAAACTGTCTAAATAACGATTTTTTTCCGGCAACACCCCACCCCACCCCGGGAGGTGAAGACTTAACCGTTTTCACCTCCTTTTCTTATTCTGCCAGGCTTTCACCTAGCGAGGGTCGAGTGGATGGGCGCGCCTTCCGGACGATGTGCCTTGCGCGCGCGCTTGTTTTCGTACAGAAGCCGATCGGCGCGCTCCAGAAACTGCTCTGGCGATTCCGCGGGATCGTAGCCAACCGAGCCTGCGGAGGATTGGACCGGTATCGAGTGCCCTGAGTGGTTCGCGGCGACACCATCAACGCGGTCGACCATCCGGCGCGCCTGCTCGGCCGAACATTCCGGCAGAATGACCATGAATTCGTCTCCTCCCATTCGAACGGCAAAATCGGACACGCGGACAGCGGAAACCAGCCGCCTGGCGAATTCGCATAAAACCTCGTCGCCAGCGGCGTGACCGTAGCGGTCGTTCACATCTTTGAAATCATTGAGATCGAAAAAAACCACGGAAAGCGCGTGGCCATTGCGACGGGCACGCGCGATCTCCGCTACCAGCCGCTGCTCGCCAAAGCGCCGGTTATAGAGGCCGGTGAGAGGGTCCACCGTGGCGAGCCGGTGGAGCTCCTGCGCGCGCACCTGCAGCCGGCCCATGTTGTCCAGTTGGTCGGACAACTGGGTCCTGAGGCGCTTGATTTGAATTTGCTGATAGACCGTATAGCCGTTAAACAGGATTACCAGACCGGCCAAACCGCGGACCAAGCGATTGATATTGAACCGGAGAAAAGTGTCCTGCGTCGAGAGCAACTCCGGAAAACTCAGCGAAAAAACAGCAATCGTGAGCAGAAGCATGATGACCAGCGCAGTGGCCCAAAGCCACCAATCGCGGCGCTCCAGTTTTCGAAGCTGTTGCTGAATTTCTTGCAGGCCGAAAGCATCCGGTGCAATGAGGGTATTCGAGTCGTCTTGCATAGGCTCCACCAGAACCCGGAGCCCAAGGCGGGATCGCTTGGCGCATTATACGGCGGCGAGCGCCCAATGTCGCTATTACCCCGTGATCCGGCCGGACCGACAAGTACCTAGGCAAAGGTTTCGTTGATGTGAATCAGCTCAACGGCAGGATCATTGCGTTTTGCTGCGGCCACCAGCTGATCTGCTTGGCGCGTTGGTTTTGGAATTCTGAAGCCATCTCCAACCGAAAGCGCCAACTGAATGGCCGTGGGAAGCGAAACCCTGTGGCCGGTGGAAACGTAGATAGGTCGCACGCTATCGCGGGTGCGGAGGGCGGCACCGATGGTTTCGGCTGCTTCAGCGAGTTTACCCGCAGGCGCGACGAGCGGGCTCCAAGAGCCTGCCGTTGGCAGCGGCTCCTTAAACTCGCCGATGAGGACGGATTTGGCGCAACCGATCGTGGGGCAATCCAGCACGAGTCCCAAATGCGAAGCGATACCAAGCCGCCGCGGATGCGAATAACCGTGCCCATCCACAAAGATGACGTCCGGAGTGGAGCGAATTCGGGCGAATGCTTCAAGCAGCGCGGGTATTTCTCGGAAGCTGAGCAGGCCGGGTATGTAAGGGAATGTGAGACGCGTCTCGATCACCACGCGCTCCTGTTCGCGCAAATCGGGATAGGTGTAGACAATCACTCCGGCGATGGCGCGGCCCATTCCACTCTCCCACGAGCGCCGCGTAGGCAAACGGAAGGCGCAGTCGGCTCCGGCGACCAGGCGAATTGGCGACGGCAGCCGGTCCTGCATTTCGAGCTGCGGGCGAAGCTGAAGCTGTATTTCTCGGGCCTCTGCAGGCGTCACGTCCCAGCGATGGAGCGGCAAGGCTTTCATGGCAATCAAGCGTCTGACGAGAATGATGTTGCCCGATTGCCGATTCCCACGCAAAACCCGGAGGAGGCATTGGCAGGGATGAATTCCCGGAGGGGCGGCGTTAGAGAGGTCAGAGTGAGGCTTTGGCCTTGCGCGTTCGACTCCGGGACCCCAAGGCTGAGTATCGTTCCACTCGGGCGAACGATACGCGGCTCAAGGACGCGTGAGGCCAAAGCAGTTTTCTTTCCAGCGCACACAACACCTGTAGTCCTTTCCAGCGACATTTCGCGTTCGTATAATGCCTGCCGTATAATCCACGAGCGGCGCTCCGAAAAATCATGAACCTCGACCACACCAAGCTGGAAATTACGTCGCGCAATCAGGGCGACATCATCATCGTTGAGCCGCGCGGACGCGCGACGCTCGGCGAGAACAGCGAGTATTTCGACCGTGAACTGCAGCGGCTCGCGGGCGAAGGCTACAAGAAAATGCTCGTCAATTTGAGCGGTCTCGTGCAGATGGATAGCTCCGGGATCAGCGCGCTCGTGCGGCAGTGCACCGGACTTTCGCGAAAGGGCGGGAGCCTTAAGCTCGTGTGCCCCGCCGGGCGGGTACATGACGCGCTGAGCGTTACGCGGCTGCTGGACGCGATTCCTACCTTCGAGAACGAGCAGAAGGCGTTGGCGAGCTTTCAGTAGCTGCGCGCTCTTGCCCTTAAATCCAATCGACAGAATTTTTTAATTCGCCGCCGCTCTTGCAGGAGCGAGGTCAGCGCGTGCCGATTCGACGCGCTCGACGTGCCCATCCTTAAGAGCGAAGCGCTCTAAAGTCGCAGCAGTGACGCCGCGGGTTACGAGCGAGGGGATATCAAGCGTCGCCTCTGCGCGGTCGAGTTCCGCCGGACTTGCGTGTAGAGCCGGCGTGCGCGGCATGAACACGGGGCAACAATCATGGAACGGCTCCGCGGAAATATCGTGCGTACCGATACGGCGCGCGAGCGCAATAATTTCCTGCTTATCGTCACCAGCGAGAGGGCGATAAAGCGGAAAGCGAGACACGGCGCCGGCAGCTTGCATATTGTGAAGCGTCTGCGAAGCGACCTGACCGAGGCTATCGCCCGTAACGATTCCCAGCGCGTGGCCGCGCTGAGCAAATTCGTTCGCGATGCGGAGCATCAGCCGGCGATAGAGCAGGATGCGATAGTTTTCAGGCGCTTGACACACGATTTCGCGCTGTAGGGGCTCGAATGGCACCAAATAAAGCCGGGCCGTGAATTGCCAGGGCACGAGCGCGGAAACAAGTTTTCGCGCGACGTGAATCGACGATTCGCCGGGCCGGGAACCTCCGCCCCAAAAATGCACGAACGTGAGGTGCGCGCCGCGACGCATCATTTTCCAAGCGGCCACGGCAGAATCGAATCCGCCTGAAAGCAGACACACCATGCGGCCGGCGGTGTTCGCGGGCAAGCCGCCCGCCCCGGCGATTTTGCGGGCGTAGATCAGCACGGATCGATCCGTGATCTCGATTCGCGCGGTGATCTCCGGCTGGCTGAGATTGACGCGCGCCGGACGTCCGGCGGAGCGCAAATGGTCAAGAAGGACGCGCCCGATAAATTTCTCAATTTCGCCACTCGAATGCGGGTAGGATTTGTCGCTTCGTTTGGCGCGCACGGCGAATGTTGAGAATTGTTCCTGCGCGAGTTCCGTCGAGGTTGCCTCCGCAACGGATTCAAGCGTGGCTTCCTGTGTAGAACGCAGAAGCTCTTTTGCGATCGCGAAGTACGCGATGCCGAACACGCGGGATAGACGGTCGCACGTGGCGGCGGCTGAAACCCCTTCTCCTAAAGAGATCAAGATACGGTCGCCCGGGCAGTGCAGCCGGAACTCGCCTAACCCTTCGAGCGCCTTCTTGATCGCGGTGATTAGCTTTCCCAGAAAGAAACGGCGATTCCCGCCCTTCAGCCAGAGCTCGTGATAGTGCACGACGATGTGTTTGGAATTCACGTCAAGACATCCAATATCCCGATCGCAACAGTATAACAATGCGAGACGTCGAGATGCGCAAGCGGCAGGTACTAGCAAGCCCAGTTCGGAACTTGGAAGAAAATGAATCTCTGCGGCGTCTAATAATACGAGCGGAAGAGGAGAGAGGGTCCTCGGCCCAAGCCGGACGCGAGTAGGGCGCCAGTGGGGCCGTAACCTCTTTGAAATCACGGTTCGTGTAAAAGGTAGACGTCGCCAAACACCGGGCGTATACGGAACTTGAGAAGCAGTTGGTTAGCAAGCGACTCTTGGGCTCTTAGAGGCATCCGATAGTTAGCGAGGGTCGCCCGCCGGAGGCGGAAACGACATGTGGGTCAAACGAGACTGGCAACAATTCTTCGAGCTGTCAAAGCAGCCGCGCACGCGCCATCGTCCGCCGCGACCCGTGTATCAAGCGGAACGCAACCGTATTTTGCCTGCCGTAGGTTTTAGCCTCACAGAATTGGACAATGCCGGCATCAACATCGATGCCGCTGAGCGAATGGGTCTGCCGGTTGATGCTGGGCGGATCGGCTCGTACGAGCTCAATGTTTCTGTGTTGCGGGATTTTGTGCGGAGTGCGCGCCAGCCGGCCTAGAAATTCTTCAGTAACACAACGGTTCTAGTCCTTGACGCGAAAATCAAATTAGGTAAACTGCGCTTTCTTTCGTTATGGCTTCATTTGTGGCAAATCCGGTTGACGAGGTCGCACGGGATTTCGAGTACCCGCAGCGCGAAGCCGCATTTTTCTACGGGCTTTTTCTTCGCGGACATAGCGCGGAGAATTTGCGGCGCGATATAGCCGTCCCGGCGGAAGTGCTGGCCAAATGGCACCGCGAAGCGGAGCGAGTGCCAGAGTTAAGAGATATTCTTAGCCGTGTAGTCGAGTACCGGCGTCATGTCCTCGCGATCTTCGATTCGCTCATCGGACTCGAAGCACAGACGCATCACGTGCAGTAGGTTCCGCCCCTTTTTCTTCGCTTCTCTGTTTCTCTGCTTTTTCTGAAATTATGCTCAGCTGGTTGGTTTAGTGATCACGCCGCAAGCGATGCGGTCACCGGCGTTTCCCGCCGGATCCGACTTCATGTCGTCGGCCTTGGCATGAATCACCAGCGCTGTGCCAGCATTCGAGAAAATCGAATGCGGATCATCGCCCATGGTTACGTTCGGCGCCACGACGACTTGCGTGGAGGTTCCGTCGGGTTTCACTGTGAAGTTCGGCATGTCACCAGCGTGCGGGCCGTTCGGGTTCTGCAAGCCGTGCTGCTTTCCATCGGGATTGAAATGTGCTCCCGCGGACTTGAAGTCCGGAGCCGTGCAGGTGGGCGTTTGATGGATGTGAATGGCGTGCTCGCCGGGCTCCAGCCCCTTTACGTTTAGCCGGATTCGGACGCCTGTCGCGGAACTCGAGAGCATGGCGGCGCCCACGCTCTGACCTTTTGCGTCCTTCAGTTCGACTGTGACTGGTTTCTTCGAATCTTGAGCGGACTGTGCGAACGATATTCCGCAGGCCACGGCGCTAAGACAAATCGTCCAGAATATTTTTTTCATGGGTAAGGCCCTCCGACGGTCCCGTGATTCCTGGGACGGCCACTCTGTGGCGAGCTAGATTGAAACGCTCCTACGCCCACAATGTCAACGAGAGCCAGTCGGATTTGCGGCGAACCATGCGAGGAGTTTCCATCTTTTACCGATTCCGTCGGTATCCGAGCGGTGTCATCATACCGGCCTAATTTGGAGTCGGAATTCTCTCTATATGGTCGATGATGATGTATTCGACCGGAGACTTTTGGCGCTCCAACTTGAGTCCCAATTTTTGGAGTGCGGCGAAAACAGACGAGCCTACGGGGTCGGATGGGCCGGTCACACCAGCGCTTGAATCAGAACGGTCTACAGCGCCTTTTGCGGCGACGAGATCGTCTGCCGAGATCTCCAAATTGACGGCGAACGCGCCCTCCAGGTTTGTCATATCCACAACGGGCCGATCCACAAATGGCGCCAAGTACCGGGCAAGGTCTGCCATCGTCATATGGGCACTTTTGAGGTGCAGGGTGTCGCCCGATCGCTTGTATTTCACGTCGCGGCCGGAATCGACCTCGGATGCCGCGGGACCATTTGACAGCGAACCGCTTGGTGACCCACCGGGTGCAGGTTCAGGCGGCGTAGGGATCAATTTAAGTTTGTCCTTCACGACTACCAGAGCGTAGACGGGCGTTTCGCGCGTCGCACGGTGCACGACCAGCTTGAAACGATCAGCGAGCAGTGCTTGCAGCATTTCCGGGACGCGATCTTCGCTGCTCTGTTCGGGAATTTTGGCTACGATGTCGAAACGTGTGGACTTGATCCAGTCAGGGCCGGAAACCTGATATGGCCGCAGCTGATACGCGGTCACGATAAGCTGCAGAAGCGAAAACGATCCGATATTTACCCGAACGCTGTCAACGCGCATGCCCCGGTTTTTGGAAGCCTTCGCAGCTTCAGTTTCCGATACAGGCTTGATCGAAGCCACTTCGAATTCGGAATTCGAAGAAGTTGAGTTTTGCGATCCTACCTGCGGCGAGCGAGAAAAAGGGCCCGCTGATACGATTGCCGCCACCAGAAGTGCGGCTGCCGCGATGAGTCCGGAACGCCAGAGTTGTGCCTTGGCTCTCATACGGTTACAACGACGCTAAAGCGCGAATTGTGACGCTCGCACTGCCCGCGTTGACACGATTTTGGGCCTTCGCTAGACTGGCACAGCTGGAGCGGCCTCAGTTCTCTCCGCATATTTCCACTCCCCGGTAGCTCAACGGTAGAGCATTCGGCTGTTAACCGAAGGGTTGCTAGTTCGAATCTAGCCCGGGGAGCCAACTTCCGTCTTGGCTCCCAACAGTTCGATAGCATGCGACGCACTCGCTCCGCCTAGTCCATTCATCCCAGTGTCTCGTCCGTATTATGGATTTCTCTCCGCGAAGCAACCGCGAAAGAACATCTCCGCTCGAGACCAATCATCCTTTAGAAATCGATAACGTGTCGCAGCGGAGAGCGAGCTACTCTATGTGGTAGGACAGTGTGTACCAGTGTCCGTGCGAACAGTAGAAGATGCCTCCGCCGAGATTTCCTTGAGCGTCGTCAATTCCCGAATGGGTTAGCTTGGGAAACTCGGGCGGCGGAGTGGCCCATGAGCCCAACGGCCCGATGTCTGGATTGACTTCCAACCAGCCTTGAATCTGTTTAGGCCTGGACTTGTGAATCTCCCGAGTGAAAGTCCTATACTCGATATCGGAGTCGTCGATTGAATGAATTTGGGTCGGGCATGTTGTGGGTGCACCCCAGGATACGATAACTGACGAGTGCCCGTCTGCGTGGCAAAGCACCGCCCAATCTGTTTGCCCTTTTGCAGCAAAATCGCCGGAGATCACGTTTGTCGGCTTTGGCCGTCTGTCCGAAGTGAAACTGTCTTCTACTTGAGGTATCGAGCAGTGCCGAGTTTCGAGCTGCACCTTGAATCGGGGAGGTAATTCTGGAAAGGCGGAAGGAGGGAGCTGTTTGATGACCACCTTTGCCGGCGCTTGACGGAATACGTTCACAATTCCAAAGGGCGCAAAAACCGCCACGCAAATCCCGATTGCGCCGGTCAATCTCATCGAATTGCAGAACCCTCCACCAAGCCGACTCTGTGACTGAAAACGTGCGAGAAATCACAGACTGTAACGGCGGCGAAGAAAATCACACAAGTGGGGCCGCTCGCGCAACGCAGAATTTCGCGGCTCAAACATACGGCTCAGCACGGTAGATTCGCCGACTCAGGAGCGGATCATTTTTCGGTTTGCCGCGTCCCAGTGGAGGTCGTCGATCCACCAGCGGCCTCCGGCTTGCACAAGCGTGAAGCGTGCGGTGTAGTGATCGCCGTTCGTCGATTCGATCAGCGCATCCACAAACGTCTCAGCTCCGTGGCGCTCCTTGCCGATTACGCGATAAGCCCGCGCCAAAAATGCGCGGCGATGCGCCAGAAAGAGACGATGATAATTCTCAAACGGAACTTCTCGGCGGTAGCGATCGGAGAGCTGCGAATAGGCCGACTGCAAATCACCCCGGCCAAGAGCGCCGATCTCGACGCGCACGACTTGCACAGGGTCCTGATCGGCGGATTGCACAAGCATTGCGCGGTGCACCAACACCCAAGTTGCGAGCGCAAACGAGATGACGCCAGCCGCCAAGATCCCCTGCATCCGGCGCAGAAACTTGCGGCGCTCGGCGACAAACTGAGTTGAAAATCCGGTGTCGGTGGGGATGAAGACGAGTTCCGGAGGTCCCTCCGGATCGTGCGGACCGGTTTGGAGAGGTTCGTCCATCGCAGGACTATTCTCGCGCAGCCGGGCCAATGCGCGCGAAATATTTGATTCGTGTCAGGGGATTAGCGGTTCTTCCACTGCGGCTTGCGGCGCTCGACGACCGCACGCAGCCCTTCCTGCGCATCTTCGAGCCCATAGAGTTCATTAAGAAAGATGTGGATCGACTGGTGCATTGCATCGCGGAGCGATTTGCCCATGCCGCCGAGAACGGCCCGCTTTGCCATCGCCAGGACGGGACCCGATTGCGCGGCGATCTGGTTGGATAACTGGGAAACGGTGGCAGTGAGTTTTTCTTCTGGCACGACGCGATTCACCATGCCCAGTTCGAGCGCGCGTTCTGCGGTCACCGTCTCGCCCGTCAACACCAGCTCCAGCGCTTGCTTCGGCCCGATTAAATGAGGCAAGACGGTGGCGGCAAGCGGCGGGAACATGCCGATTGTGACTTCAGGCTGCGCGAATTTTGCCCGCGGCGTGGCGACGACGACGTCGCCGATCGCGGCGAGTTCCGAACCGCCGCCGACCGCGGGGCCATTCACGACCACAAGCACCGGCTTGCTGATTTCCAGCATGGCGATGAATGCCGATTCGAACGCATCCAGCACCTGAAACACGCGCTGATGCGTGTACTCGCCGAGATCGATGCCTCCAGAAAAAACTTTGCAGGCCGAATCGAGAATGATGAGCTTTACGTCGCTGATCGCGCCGGCTTCCTCGATACCGGCCGCCAGTTCGCGAAGCATCGCTTCATTCAGCAGATTGTGCTCGGGACGGTTGAGGGTTAGCCGGGCGGTATTTTTGTCGAGCTGATAGCGGATAAATTTGAATTCGTCGGGGCGGGGAGCGCGCGGGCGCTCGGCAAACATGTCTACGGAGTTTTCAGTGATAGCAATTTCGTCGGCCATGCCTCAATTTTCACACGGCCTCCAAGGCGAGCGCCACGCCCATTCCGCCGGACACACACAACGTGGCAAGACCCCTCTTTCCGGCGGGTGAAGGCAGCTTGCGGAGGTGATGAATCAGTGTGGCCGTGATCCGCGCACCGCTGGCGCCGATGGGATGGCCGAGCGCGATGGCGCCGCCATTAGGATTTAAGCGCGCATGATCGAAGTGCAGCTCGCGATCGCAGGCGATGACTTGAGCCGCGAATGCTTCGTTGAGCTCGATCGCTGCATAGTCGCCAAGCTTCCAGCCGGTTCTTTCTTCGAGCTTGCGGACTGCCGGCACCGGACCGATGCCCATCATTTTGGGATCGACGGCGGCAACTGAGGCTGCGTGAATTCTCGCCAGCGGCTGCAGATTCAGCTCCTTCAACTTGCCTTCGCTCGCGAGCACTAGCGCTGCCGCGCCGTCAGTGATGCCGCTGGAATTCCCTGCGGTGATCGTTCCGGACTTTGAAAAAACCGGGGGCAATTTGGCCATTCCGCTGAGGGTTGCATCTGGGCGGACATGTTCATCTTTTTCGATCCGCGTGACTTTTCCTTTTTTGTCCGTCACCTCAACGGCTGCTGTTTCGCCGCCGAACTTACATTCACTCGAAGCTGCAGCTGCGCGACGGTGGCTTTCCACCGCGAACTCGTCCTGCTCTTCGCGCGAAATCCCGTGCTTGCCGGCCAAGAGTTCCGCGGTCTCGCCCATCACCATATTCGCGATCGGGCAATTGAAACCGTCGCGATACATGGCGTCCACCAGTGGCTGATTGCCCAGGCGCATTCCCCAGCGAGCATCCACAAGATACGGAACGCGGCTCATGGATTCGGCACCGCCTGCCAATACAATTTCTGCGGCGCCAAGCTGAATCTGCTGCCAGCCCAGGAGAATCGCGCGAAGGCCGGAAGCGCAAGCCATGTTCACCGTGAATGCAGGGACATCGTCACCGAGACCTGAGCGCCACGCGATTTGACGCGCCGGGTTCGGGCCAACTCCGGCCGGCCGGGCATTGCCAAAGATCACTTCATCCACATGCCACGGCTGTTTCGAAGTACTCGCTGGCTTGTTCGTGTCCTCGCCGAGAATCCGCTCAGCTCGAATTTCTCCAAATGCGCGCCTCAGCGCCTCGCGGGCGACGTGCACGCCCATGTCCGGAGCGGTCATGCCGGCAAGCGCGCCGCCGAATTTGCCGATGGGCGTTCGCACGGCACTCACGATGAATACATCCTTCGCCATATCTAAAATGCTAGCACAGTGCATCGCGCGACGAAGACAGCGCGGCCGAAGCAGTGGCAGAACATTATTGCGATGTACGCGTGAAAGCTCTGCTGTCCGGGTTTATGCCGCGCGAGTCGGTTGCGCCGTAGGGGCGCCGCAATACGCGCAATTCACCCATCCAGGCTCGAGTTTCTTTTTGCAGACGCGGCAAGCCCGCATCAATTCGGTGCCGCATCGCGGGCAAAACGAAAATGAACCCTTCACGAGCAAGCCGCACTTCGGGCAAGGAGACGGCAAAGGATCGCGCATCAAGAAGTAAAGAATGATTCCGATAGCGTTTGGCACGAAGGCAGCCAGAAGAGTCCACATCACGTAACGCATCGCGCGCCGCTTCGCATCGGCGTACACGAATCCAACCAGCAACGCCCAAATGAAAAATATTGAGGATGCGAGTGTCGGCAGAAAAATCTTCAGTTCCAGGGGCATTTTCGCCGTTTCATGCGGATCGCCATTCGGGAAAATCACCAGCCAGAACAGCGATTGCATGCCGGCAAAAAACAGGATGGCGATGATCCATGCGACCGGGCGAATGATGGCTAGATTCTTCCAGAAGTGAACGCCCTCGGACGCTCCGGCAATCGATTCCGGTGGGCGTCCCAGCCTGTCGTTCGTTGCGTTCATGCAAATCTCCTCTCTTGCCGGTGGCGCAATCCCAGCACCGCCGCCGCGATTCCAGCGCTGATCCAACTCAGGCCGGTGAATCCAAGCAAGCCATACCAGGTGTGAACGAATCGCAAATCAAGCCAGCTCGCCGCGCCATCCGTCACCAATTTCACCACCGGCCACGCTGCCACCGTCGTTGTCCAGCCAAAGAGAATCAACCAAACCATCACACGAAAGTTGTGCTTCCGCTCGGATTGCTGAAGCTCCCATGCAGTGAGTTGCGCCTGCGTCCGGGCCACCAGTTCAGCCGGAACGTGCGGCGTGGGGATACGCCGCAGCGCCGATCC
>DASTCZ010000101.1:0-34647 GCA_035710585.1 Candidatus Acidiferrales bacterium
TGCACGCGCCAGCGGCAGGAGTGGTGCTCTATGTTTGCGGAGTGCCTTCGATGGCCTCGGGCGGAACGGTTGCGAACATCGGAGTGGTGGCGGCGAAAGCGCCGTGAGGAGCGAGGACCTGTGCCGAAATCAAAATATTTCGTGTTGGCGCTGCTGCTCTGTTTTCCGGTAGCGGCCGCGGACGATTTCACGGTTTATGACCTGCTGCAGCCGGAGACGCACCAGTTTGCGATCATCTACGACGTGACGCAAACGCGCGAAGGTGCTCGATATTTTTTCAATCCCATCCGGCCCGGTTCGACGGCTTCGAAGGAGCGCGTCGTCGAGCGCAGCACAGGCGCCGAGCTTAAATTCGAAACGGTGACAGGGAAAGAAGCAAAGGCGACAGGCGAGGTTTCGTCGCGCGCCGCAGATGAAGACCTTTTTCTCAAAGTGGAATTGCCCGGGCTGGTGCCGAAGGGCGGACAGACTCGCATACGGATATTCAAGACGTATACGGATGCGCCGTCTTACTACGTGAAGGACGGCGCGCTCGTATTTGACCGTCCGCTGGGAATCAAACGGAACATTGTGATTCTGCCGATGGGGTGGGAACTGACGGGAAGCGCGAGCCCGGCGATTGTTTCGACGGACGCGGACGGACGTGTAAGACTGAGTTTCCTGAACGATCGTGACGACCAATTGCCCGTTAAGATTACGGCGCGGAGGATGCCGTGATGCGAGCATCGAAATCTGAAGCGCTGATACGAGCGACTTTCGCGATCGCGGCAATCGCAACACTGATTGCGTCCACCCCGAGTGCATTGCGAGCGCAATTCCATCGCGCCGAACAGGACCGCGAAATCACGTACTGGCTGCTTGATCCCGCCAGCCATCAATTCAAGATTTCGCACGATCTGACGATTGACCGTGTGGGACAGAAATATGCCCACAGCTTTGTGCGAAAGGGCAGCGCGGTAGATCCAAACGCAAAAATGTTTGACTTGGATACGGGGAAGGAGCTGAAGACGTACACGGTGACGGGGAAAGAAGTGAATGCGCTCGGATATTATCCGCAGCCGAGCGAGCCGGACACAATCGTCGTGCAGGGCGATCTCGATCGCGTCCCAATGGCGGGGCAATCCGTGCGCGTGCGGGTGGAGGAAACTTACACGGATCCTGTCGGCTACACGCTCGAAAAAGATGAGCTCGTTTGGAAGCGAACGCTAGGGCGGCCGCTGAATATCGTCACGCTTCCCGCAGGGTGGATGCTCGCGTCGCTCGATACTCCCGCGATTATTTCCGCCGATGAGCAAGGACGAATCGTGCTCCGCTTCACGAATCCCCGGAATGATGAGCTGAACATCACGCTGCGAGCGCGGAAGCGGCCCGCGGCAAAGCCGTGAACGAGAGAGACGTGATCGCCGATTCAGGCGCCCTGCGATTGCCTGAGGAAAATCATAAATAGCGTCAGATAGTTTTTCAGATTGCTTGTGATGAGGAAATTTTCCTTCACGTGCTTGTGTCCCTGCTCACCGAGTCTCGTCGCGATTTCCGGGTGCGAGAGAAGGTAGCGAATCTGGTACGCGGCGCCTTCGACGGAGTGCGCCAGAAGCCCAGTCTGCTTGTGGATGACTTGAATGGGAATGCCACCCACTGCGGATGCGACGACGGGCTTTTTCTTCCACAAAGCCTCCGCGACCGTGAGGCCAAATCCCTCGCGCAGGCTTTTTTGAATCACGACGGTTGAGGCGCGCTGAAGAGCATTTACCTCCAGCGGCGCCCAGGCAGGAAGCTCGAGCACTTTAATGTCCGGGTCGTTCCCGGCCGCGCGCATGACCTCTTGAAGCACGACGCTGCCTTCCGGGTCGTCGCTCGCGCCGCCGCCGGCGAGCACGAGCTGGCAATCGAAATACCGTTTGACGATCTGGTAGGCGCGAATGACGCCGACAGGATCTTTGAGCCGATCGAATCGCGAGATCTGCGTGAGGATCGGACGCGCTGGGTCGATCATATATTGCGAGAGCACATCTTCGATGAACTCGGGATCCAGTTCGCGATTTTTCTCCGCGAGAGGATCGATCGAGGGATAAAAAAGGTACTGTGGAATTGGCAACTGTCGAGAGAATTCCGGCGAAGAAAAAATCGATCCATCGTATTGCGCGACAAACTGCTGCAGAAAGTTCCAAACATCTTGATTCGGCCGCGAGAGGTCGATGTGGCAACGCCACACCCAGTGGCCTGAGTGATTCTGGCGTCCATTGATCAGGGCCGCGGGCTGAGGGTCATGAATTACGACGAACTCCGCGCCGAGATCGATCTGCGAACGGTTTTGCTCGTTGTACTGGAGGAAAATGTCGAAGTCCCGCTGCTTGGCCTGATATGGAGCTCCGTGAAGCGCGTTGTGAAATGACTTTGTGACCTCGTAGAAATCCGGCCCGCCTTTCAGAACCTCCCAGCGGATCTTCACGCCGAGCTCATCGGCAAGCGGTACGAGCCGGTTCAGGATTTCCGCGACGCCGCCGCCCACAGCCGTGGAGTTAACCATCGTGAATTTCTTATCCTGCAGAGGACGAGCGAGCGCCTTCAGCTCATCAATTTCGGCGGCGCCCACAATCGACGCATAGCTGTCGAGCGGAATCTGCGCCGGAACTTGTACCGTGGTGGTCATGAAAGCTTGATCTCCCTGTCGATGAGGCGAAGGATTTTTGAGCGGGCGCTATCGAGAGTATTCGTGTAGATGTCGATCCGGTTCACGTGCGATGCAAGAGAGTGTTTCCCGAGCGAATCGGCGAGCCACTGCGAGAAATCGTTTGTCTTGAGCTGAAGGCGAAGGCGCGAGGAAATGAAGTGAAAGTGGAACGATGCGTGACTGATTCTTGAGAGTCCATCGCGAAATTGCGTGAGGTTACTCGCGGGCGGCAAGCTAAGAGCCGTTGTCGCCTCGACGCCCTCACAAAAATAGAAGCACTCCAGCGCACGCTGTTCCGAAAACTGAGGAAAATCGCGGCAATAGTCTGCCACCATGCGGCGAAGATCGCGGCGTAACTCCGCAAGAGAGACGTAGTCGCGAACGTCAAGCGCGGCCAATTGCTCGGCAAGCTCGGCGCGGTTCGTGGCGGCGTAGACCCACTGCGCGAAATCGTTCGAAAACCCTTCGGTGAGGAAGTGATGGGTACCCAGCGTCTGGAAGGTGTGATGAAAAATCGATGCGTCACTGCAATGGTCCAGACACGTCACCATCTCGGCCAGGCTTCCGGCGATTTGATTTCCGATGCGCGTCAAATGCGCGGCGGTGAAAAACTCAAATGGTTTAATGGCTTGCTGCGTCCCGTTTTCACTGCTCAAGAGTTAGTGGCCTCCTCACAGAGGGCGTCCATACACGGATAGATGCAACTCGGTGCGCTTGGTCTCACCGCGGCCGCGATCAGCGCGACGCCCCCGCGGCCACTCCAGCGCTGGCGACTGGAGATGACCTGTGCTCTTCCGGAGCATCGATCCTCAGATCGCACAAATCCGAGATCAGATTGCCCGCCCAACGGTAGACGTTGTTTTCCTGAACCACGCGGCGCATCCGCCGCATTCGCGCCTTCCGGTCTTCGGGGCTCATCTCGAGAGCCGCACGAATGGCATCCGCGAGCTGTTCGCTGTCATACGGATTTACCAGGAGCGCGTCCGCAAGTTCCCGCGCCGCTCCGGTGAAGGAGCTGAGAATCAGCGCACCAGCTTCATCATTGCGCGCGGCGACGAACTCTTTGGCGACCAGGTTCATTCCGTCGTGAAGTGAAGTCACGAGACAGACGTCCGCGGCGCGGTAATACCGGGCAATCTGTTCGTGCGAGTGATGCCGGTCGAGGAAGACGATCGGTTTCCATCGCCCGGCCTGAAAACGCTGGTTGATGCGTTCGGCTTCGCGCGAGACCTCATCGAGAAAATCCTGATAGCGCTGGATGTGCGTGCGGCTGGGGGCGCCAATTTCGACGAAGGTGAACCGGCGCTGATAGCGAGGGTATTCCTCGAGGAAGCGTTCGATGCCCTGGAACCTCTCGATGATTCCCTTCGTGTAGTCCACGCGATCGACGCCGATTCCCATGAGAGTTGCTTCCACGCCCAGCGCGCTGAACAGCGAATAGCGCTCCTCGCTGGCCGTAAGGCCCGGCGAAGTGGGCGGCAGCTCGTGCTCCGGGAATGCCACGCTGATCGGGAATGCGCGCACCCAGGTGATGTGACCCTGGCGATTGACCGCGAAGCGATCCCATTCCGTGAGCGCTTCGAGAGCGCGATCGACTGTTTCCAGGAAATTGTTGCAATGCGATTGGATATGGAAACCGATCAAGTCTGCGCCGAGCAAACCCTCCAACAACTCCCGCTGCCAGGGGCAGATTCCGAATACTTCCGCGTTTGGCCAGGGAATGTGCCAGAAAATGGCGACGCGTGCGTCCGGCCGCGCTTCCTTGATGAGCCGAGGCACGAGCGCGAAGTGATAGTCCTGTACAAGCACGACCGGGTTTTGGACAGCGGCCATTTCTTCGACGACCGCGTCAGCAAAACGCTGATTGACTTCCTGGTAGTAGCGCCAATCTTCCGGCCGGAAAATCGGGCGGGTGTGAGCCGTGTGGCAAAGCGGCCAAAGCCCTTCGTTTGAGAATCCGAAGTAGTATCCGTTTTCCTCCTCTTTGCTAAGCCACACCCGGCGCAGGGTGTACTTCGGGCTATCGGGAGGAACGGGCAAACGGTCATTCTCGTCAACCGTTTCACGATCGGCGCTGCCCGAGCCATGCGCGATCCAGGTTCCGTCGCTCGCGACCATGACCGGCTCGAGCGCGGTGACGAGCCCGCTGGCCGGTACGAGCAATTCAATTTTTCCATCTTTCATTACATGCGAATAGGGTTCGCGATTCGAAACGACGAAGAGACGATTGCCGCGCAATTTTGTGCGGATGCTGATGCGAAGCCGCTCTTCGGTCCAGCGGGATTCGCCCGACTCGCGCAGTTTAGCTTCCGTGTGCGCTGCGGCGCGCGCCGCGTCAAGGTTTCTCGCAATATGCGCAGCTTCGCGGGTCATCACCGTCAGCGGATCGTTGGCCGCCGAAGCGGGAGGCGGGCCTGAGGTTCGCCCCGCCCGCAGCGCGCGCATCCACCGCGCCGCCTTTTCCATCGGACGGAGAAACATCCATTGAATCAGCAGCAGCGCTACAAACGCAATGAGAAGCGTTTGAAGCAGAATATTCAGCAGGGAATCGCGCCACAGCCGTTCCGTCTGAAGTTCGATGTAGCTCTCGTCGTGATACACAACGAGCGTCTCGGCAACCTGATCGTCCCGATGCAGTGGCACGGCGTAGAGATAAATTGGAGTGTTGTCGAGACTGATGTAATCGCCGGCGCCTTGGTCGGCGGCATCCGCCCTAGCCGCCGCTTGCGGACGCAATTTGTATTCGTCGCCAAGACCAGGCGTCAGCGCGACGATCTCGCCTGAACGGTCAAAGATCGCGATTCCTACCAGGTGCTCGCGGTGTCCAAACTTCTCAACGATGCGTGCGAGATTTTTCGACGAGTCCGATTTCGCCAGCGCCGGCTCGATCGTGTCCTGAAGGCTTTCCGCGAGAATGCTCGCGCGCCGCTCCAGTTCGCGTCGCTGATTGCGTCGCTCGGTCCGCGCCTGATAGGCGGCGAAGACGATCGAAACGATCACTACGCTGGCAATTATAGGAAGAATGAGTCGCAGGCTGCTTCGCATCGCTCCGCCTCATTTCGGCTTCGTACGCAAAGAGTCAGACTGGCGTCTAAACTGCTCGACTGATGAAATGGCCCGTGGATCCGCCCAAAAACTCTTTCGCTGAACAATTAAATTGCTCCGGACATGCCGGAGCCGCCGTACCTATATTTGATGCGAAAACAGCGAAAGCGACGCTGGCAAGCTCTGTTCCGACGCATCACGGACTCGGGGTCCATGAGAATTCGTGATGCGTCGGCGAGCTCGATCAGTGTGAAGCTTACGAACCGACCGTAACGCGGGTCGCGACTTTGCGGTTGTTGCTGTCGGTGGTGTATTCAACCGTGCAGGAAGCGCCGGCCATCGGCTTGCCTTCAATCTTCGTGTTGGAGTCAATCACGAACTGGACGGAGGACGCTTGCGAGCTCGACTGCGCCGTTGCGCCGCTCGAGCTGGAAAGGTTGAGTGTCAGGGAGGTGTCTGTTACCGATGCAATGGTGCCGCTCACGCTCTGTGCGCTCGCGGATGCCGACTGTTGTGCCGGTTGGCTCTGCGTAGCCGCGGACTGTGCCCACGCCGGCGTCAACATCAGCGCTGCCACCAACAAGAAACCTGCAATCTTGACTGTCGTTTTCATGAATTCCGCTCCTCAGGAGTTTGGCTGGCCAGTACTCTTCGGAGCATCCCGGATGCCAAAATGAACTATTTCTGCACCCGCTCTCGAACGTGTTGAAGAAACAGCACAATTTGCGAAGATTCGCGTTGGGGAATTCAGACGCTTCAAGCGCGACGAGAGAAAAATTTTCCATCGTCCGGCGTTAAAAACATAGTGACGTGATGTCGAGAGAGTGTGATCTGAAAACTGTCGATGCGAAAAGTGTCGGACGACCAGAGAACGGTTCGCTTCGCCAAGCAAAAACCGCGTACAGCGTTCGTCGTACAGTGAGTACAGCGATTAATGTAGATTGAAGGCAATCCTGCGCAAGCAGGCCTCGCCTTAAATTACCGCCAGTCGCCTAAAGAAGTTAGTGCGGCAATGGCGACGGAGGGTCTGAGGAATCGATTGCCTTATCCTGCTGTTTTGTGTCTACGCGGAACAGCAGGAATTTGGAATAGCTGTGCGCTTGGCGATAGAAGTGCCCGTGGAACTTTCCGTAAATTTCAGCGGAAATTGGAAGCCAGAGCTGATCCTTTCCATTCGGGTATTTGATCGGCGCATACTCGATCGACATGTGCTGATAATCGAGGTGAATTTCCGGGATTGCCTTCGCCAAGTCAGTTTCGACATGCACGATCCTGTATGAATTCGGTGTGATCCACGCCCGGCCCTTGAGCAGGGCGGGAAATTCACGGCCGTTGATCACCCACTCATGAATGCGCGCCGGCCTATCGCTGCGCTGTTCAAAGCGGACCTGCCACACCGGTTTGCCATTCCATTGCCCGAGCCCTTCACATTTGAAATCGAAGTCCACGGAATATGTCTTGTGAAAGATCAGGCTCATCGCCGGGACGCCTTCGTTGGCGATTTTCGCGGGGAAATCGCTTAATCCAAAGCTGCCATCACGCATTTCGTCCACAATGATCACATCTGGGCGCGGGCGCTCGAGCGCAACGATGTAGTTGAAGGAATGCTGGAACGTCCGCTGCGTCACGCCGGCGGAATCGAGCTCATCGTGTATCACGCTCTCACTCGCCGAAAAGCGTTCGAGCGCAACAACGAAATCATTTTGCCGGCGGCTCGTCCCTTCGAGAACTTGCGGCAGCGAGCACGTCACATGTGGATCGACAGCCGGAATGCTGTCATCGATTCCGGACGGCAGCTTCAAGGACGAGCCCGACGGAATGTCGATTAGCAAATTCGCTCCGGCAGGAGCGTGCAGCGGAATGGCCGGTTCCTCCTTGACGGGAGTGACCTCGACGACCGGCGCGGCCGGCGTCAAACCCGCAAGAAGGATGCGCGCGCTATTTCCCGCCGCTCCTTGCGGTTGGCTATCGAGGTATTTCTCAAGCGTCGCGCGGGCTGAGTCCGGCTGTCCGAGAGCGATGAGCGATTTTGCGAGCACGACATTCGCCCCCGCCGCCTTGGAGGGTTCGATCTCCAGCGCTTTTGCAGAATGGATGCGCGCCTTCTCCGGATCCTCTTTTGTTTCCAGGTAAGCCTCGGCGAGCAGCCAATGCCCTCGCCACGAGTTTGCGTCAACCGCAAGCGCCTGTTCGAAGTGGGGAATCGCGCCTTTGGCGTCACTCTGCTGCAGCAGCAGCGTTCCAAGCGAGAGCTGTGCCCCGACGTGCTGCGGGTAGATTCCGATTGCCTGGTCCAGATGCTTCCTGGCGCCGGCGAAATCATCGATGCGGATTGCATAAAGCGCGGCGATGTACTGCACATCCGGATTTCCCGGCGCATGTTTCAGGGCATATTCGATATGAGGTTTCGCTTCCTCTGGTTTGTCGGCCCTCAGGCACGTAATCGCGAGATCCAATTCCTTCCGCGCTTTGCCCACGAGAACCGGAGCGCCGCCATTGCCCTTCGGTTGCGAACCCTCCATCGAGCCGTCATCGGGGAGCAACGCGATGTACACGTTCGAGTGGCCGTAACTCGTCATTACCGTGACGTCTTCCTGGGCGTTCTTGTACCCAGCGGCGCTGACCATGACCGTGTACTCGCCGCCCGCCACCCCCGTAAAAGTGGCGACTCCGCCCATCGTGCTGGCGGTGTAACCGCCCGGATTCGTAAGGGAGGTCAGCTTCACCAGCGCCCCGATCGAAAGCGGCGCTCCCATCGGATCCTGAACGTGCACAATCACGGACGAAATGTCCGCGTTTGTGCTTGGCTGATCGCCAGATGAGGCGGTGACTCCACCTCCCCGTGTCGAGCTCGAGCTTCCGGATCGACCCTGCGCGAACGCGGAAACTGCGAGGAGAGAAACGCAGGCAAAGCAAACAAATAGCTTTCGAATTTCAAGCAGGTGAGCAAATTCCACAGATACCTCCGGCTCAGGCGAATCGCCTACCCGTGAGGCCTGCCAGTGCAAATCGTTCAGCGATGGGAGGCCGCGATTTGCGCGTGAGTATACTCCTCGGGAGGCTTCCGTGGAAGTGAAGTCTTCGATACATAACATCGCGAAGATTCGGGTACAATCGGAGCTCAGATTGAGTCCGATTCTGGCTTGGCCGCGAACTTCACCGTGATCGAATTCTTGAAACGGCATCTGACAACCGGACATACGATGAGCCCATTCGGGCATCTCGAGGAACGCGTCATGGACATCCTATGGACGCGCGGCGCATCCAGTGTGCATGACGTGGTCGAACGGCTGGACCGCTCGCTTGCGTACACCACCGTGATGACGACGATGGATCGTTTGTACAAAAAGGGTCTGCTTTTGCGGCAGAAGGAATCGCGCGCGTTTGTGTATACGCCCAGTATGACCCGCGCCGAGTGGGACCGCGAGCGTGCGTCGGCGCTGGTGGCGGGTTTTCTCGCCCAGCAGAATCAAGGACGGGAGATGTTGGTATCTTCATTTCTCGACGCTGTCTGCGAACACGATGCCGCGCTGCTGGACGAACTGGAAAAGAGAATTCGTGCGCAGCGGCGTAAGGTCCAGCAGAGGAGCGCCAAGTGACGCTGCCATATCTCGCGCGTCTGGCGTGCCTTTGCTTCGCCTCGTTTTTCGCAGCACAAGTCTTGACCGGAGCTTTGGTTCGCGGGCTAGCGCGTTGGAGCGTGACGATAGGGAAGAGCTTTCGCGCTGAAATTGCTGCACGAATCCTTTTCCTAACCAGGATCGCTCCTCTCTGCGTTGGGGTATTCGTGGTGTTCGCGCTGTGCGCACCGAGCTATCTGTGGCTCGAACCAGCAGCGACAAACGAGAAAGTTGGATACTTGTTTTGCGCTGCCGGAGCGTTGGGCGCCTGGTTGAGCGTGAAATCGCTCTCCCGCGCGTGCTTCGCGGCTATTCGATCGATCCGCTTTGCCCGGGCGTGCAGCACTGCAGGCGAAGAGATGAGTTTTTCGGGGTCGGCGGCTACCGCAACCGTTGTTTCCGGGCAAAACGTCACATTGGCGATGGCAGGCCTCTTCCGACCACAGATACTCGTTTCTCGAAAAGTGTTGGCTGATCTCTCCGCGGAACAGCTCGACGCGGCTCTGAATCACGAACGGGCCCATCGGCGGTCAATGGACAATTTCAAGCGATTGATCTTGATGCTGTGTCCGGAATTTGCGCCGTTCAGGCGCGCCTTTGGCAGGCTCGAAGCGGAATGGCGCCGCGTCTCCGAATGGGCGGCCGACGACGCAGCGAGCGCCGGCGATCCGGACAAGGCAGTAGCTCTCGCGGAAGCTCTGGTGCGCGTTGCGCGAATCTCCGCCTCTGAACAGCTTTCGCCGCTTTGCAGCACATTGGTGCCCGGCCGAGCCGATTTGGCGGAGCGCGTCGAGAGGCTCTTGAATCCGCAGGCAGCTATCGTGTCAGGCCCGCTTCCTTGGAAGAGGATTGCGCTACCGGCTTCTGTGGTATTTACGCTTGCACTGATTCTGATCATCTCCCGTCCCACGACTTTGCAGTTCGTTCACGACCTCTTGGAACGAATGACCCACTGAGTGTTCCCGGCATTTTTCCCCGCGATAATCATCCTCAATTACGAAGCGTGGTAGTAAGGGCGGCCACGCCCTAACGTATTTTCCATTGAGTACCAACTTGAATCGCTACAGCCGGGAGAACCGCGACTTGGTCGTGCTCAAATATCGTGCCGCTGCATTTTATTGTCTCGCTGCGGCATCTCTGCTTCTCGCCGCCCGCTCGGTAGGTGCGCAGACTCGCGACTTGGCGGCCGTGAAGGGACAGGTGTTGGATGCACAGGGAATGGCTCTCGCCAGCGCCAACGTCACACTCACGAACACCGATTCCGGCGCGGTGATGGAGACGAAAACAGACGCCCAAGGTAACTATTCGTTTCAAGGAATTGCGCTAACGGGCCACTACAGCATCAAGGCGGCCGAAGCCGGGTTTTCCGCTTCGGAAAAAGCGGGTCTGCAGTTCAAGGCGGGCGAGACGGCGACTGTCGAATTCAAACTGAATGTCGCCGCAGGGAGCGAGCAAGTCGTGGTGTTGGGCACGACCGAGGGTGTACAGGCGGATTCCGCCGAGGTGAGCGACCGGCTCGACGGTATCAAAATTGAGTCGACGCCGATCCTGAACAACAAGCTCACGTCGCTTGCGCTGCTGGATTCCTCCGTGAGGCCCTCGCAGACGACCGGCGACGTCTTTACGAATGAAACTCTGGTCGTCGTCAATGGCGGCGGCCGCAGGCAGACGACGTTTTCGATCGACAACACAAACGCGGACGATAGCTGGGGCCGTCAGACGATTATTACGACGTTGCCTCTGACGTCCGTCCAGGAATTCACCGTCCTGACCAATTCCGTCTCGGCGGAATACGGCCGCAACGCCGGCGCCGCGGTAAATGTCGTCACAAAGTCGGGCACCAATAATTTCCACGGCGATTTTCTGGGAATGGGGAGGCCTGCTTGGTCAGAGGCCAGCGCGCCGCTGGCCACCACGAAGGCTGAAAACACTTTGGCGGAAGGCAGCGGCACTTTCGGCGGACCGATCGTTCACGACCGAACGTATTTTCTTCTTGGGGCGGAATTCAACGATCAAAATCGCGACGCGGTCATCACCTCGCCGGTATCGCCCGGCTCAATTTTCACCGGGAATTTCCGGCAGGAGCTTTTTCTCGCGAGGCTCGATCACAAGCTCACGGATTCGAACAAATTGACGTTCCGTGCGAACCTCGATCGGTTCTACGACACGAACCCGCAAGACGGTGTGAGCGGCAACAATTTGCCGTCCACCGCGCGCACCTTCGTAAAACACACTTACGCCGCGGCTCTCAGCGATGACTGGACGCTCAGCCCCAATTTACTCAACGAAGCGCGTCTGCAATGGCAGCTCGCATCGCCGGTCACGCAATTCATTCCCCAGTTTCCGCAACCACAAGTCTCGCTCAGCGGCTTTTATACCGTCGGCGACTCGCGATTCGCGGACCTGCAAAATCACCAATACGAACAAGCCGATACGCTGATCTGGGTCCGCCGGCGCCACACTTTGCACTTTGGAGTTGATTTGAATGAGTCCTCGTCCGGCGGGTTCGGACAGGAATTTGGAAGCGGCTTCCTGGATGGGCAATGGACAATCAACAATCCGGGCGGCTGCAATTATTCGTCGATTCCGCTGGCCTCCGTGCTCGCTGACCTCGCGGCGAATCCTTCTGGAGCGCCTGCGCAGGCCGTCTGCTCCGGGGCTCCTCCTCCGCTCGTCGCGAGCTACTCGCAAACCTTCGGCGGATTCACTTACAACGTGAAGGAATTGCTGTGGGGCACGTTCGTCCAGGATGACTGGAAACTGCGTCCCGGCCTCACCCTCAATCTCGGGCTTCGCTACGAAGGCCAAACGTACTTGCACGACGACAATAACGTCGCGCCGCGCTTCGGTCTCGCATGGCTTCTGCCGCACACTCGGACGACGGTAGTGCGCGCGAGTTACGGGGTGTATTACTCGGAGATTCGCGCAGACCTGGCCGCGGGTTACGCGCTTGGCGGCCCGACCGGCCTTTTTACATTTAGTGCCACTCCGGGGAAATGCGGTTACCCGGCTACGTTCGGCCCCTGGCCCTCGCTAAGCGCGCTGCTGAATTCTCCCGCGTGTACGGCACCCGGCGGCGCGGCGACGGTGCCGCTGAGAGACATAACGGTCGGCCTCGGGCAAACGGCGTTTCTGAATCAGTTTCTCAGCGTTGCGGGGCTCCACTTCTATCCCTCGCATCTGCTGAATCCTTACACGCAGCAGTGGACGCTCGGTGCCGAGCATGAGCTGGCAAAAGGCTGGATACTCTCAGCGGATTATGTCGGTTCGCACTCCGTGAAATTGGAGCGGCCCGACGACTTGAACGCGCCAGCGGTATTTGTGCGCACGGTCCAAGGTCAAACGCGTAGCGTCGCGGCAGCCAACGCGACCCGGCCCGTGCAGCCTTCCGGGGCGTGCACGACGACGAGCGCAAATTTCAACCTTACGTCCGGTAATTGTTTCAATAACTACCGCCAGATTCTGGCGATCGTGAATTTGGGTAGCGGCTATTACGATGGCCTTGATCTAAAGTTGAATAAACACTTCTCGAATCATTTTTCGATGCTGCTCACGTACACCTATTCTCACGCGATCGATACCGTCGAGCCCGATGCAGCGAATCAGAATGCCAACGATTGGAACCTGCTTGGGCCGGATGAAAAGGCCACGAGCATCCTCGATCAGCGCCACCGCGCGGCTCTGAGCGGCTGGTACGACATGCCGTGGGGATTTACGACCGGCGCGAACGCGACGCTTGGTTCCGGGTTTCCGTTTCTCGTGACCACAGGCACCGATAACAATGGCGACGGGACCACCGCCGACCGGCCGGTGATCAATGGCGCCGTCATTCCGCGCAATTTCGGAAGTGGCACTCCGATCTACGATTTCGGCCTTTTCCTTCAAAAGTCGATTCGAATCACCGAGCACCTTCACACCGAGCTGCGCGCGGAAGCTTTTAACGTCCTGAATCATTCGAACTTCTATTCGCGCAACGGGACTTTTGGCAATAACGCGACTCCGCCAGCCTCCTTTGGCACGCCGATCGGCGGAATCGCGAATACGGGACCAGGCCGGCAGATGCAGTTTTCAATGAGATTCGCCTTCTAGAGAAGTCCATTCACGGTTGCTGCGGCAGCTGTAAGTGGGCTCCCTTCAGGGATGCGGGCTCGCGAGAAATGATTCGCGGGCCCGTCTTCTTTTGTAGAAGCGCATTCCGCCGATTCTGATTCACGATTCCGTGGTTGCGAGCGCCGCTCGCGGCCGCACGGTATACTTCCTCACGGAATGTATCCATTCATTCATATTGGCCCGCTTCAACTTGGTACTTACGGGATATTCGTCGCCATAGGATTGCTGGTGGCTTTTTTCGTCATGCGCCGCGACTTGATCAGGCGTGGATTATCCGCAGATCCAAACGTCATAGTCGGCCTTACCGGGCTCGCAGGACTCGCAGGAGCGCGGCTCTATCACTTGCTGGAAACACCTGGCGAATTCTTCGCGGATCCACTGCCTCTTCTCTTTAGCACAATGGGGTTTGCCTGGTTTGGTTCGGTCATCGCGGGATTCATCACGCTCATCCTTATCGCCAGGCATTACAAAATTCCGTGGCTGCGAATGCTCGATATCGCCTCGCCTGCCGCGGCGATCGGCTACGGGATTGGCCGGATCGGCTGCTTGATCTCTGGAGACGGAGATTATGGCCGGCCAACGTCGCTGCCGTGGGGAATGAGCTTTCCGAATGGAATCGTTCCCACCACTGACCGCGTGCATCCGACCCCGATTTACGAATTCCTGGCGTCGCTCGTCATATTTTTTGTGTTGTGGCGATTAGGCGAGCGTTGGATGCGAGAGCCGCGCGACATCGGAAAGCTCTTCGCCTGCTATCTCATTCTGAGTGGCATCGCGAGATTTTTCGTTGAGATCTTGCGCATAAATCCGCGCTCCGTATTCGGAGTCTTGACGAACGCACAGACCGCAAGCATCGCTTGCGTCTTGCTCGGGATCGTCTTGCTGGCGATGCCGCGGCGAATGCCCGTTCGAACGTGAGATCGCGCCTCTTTTTCGCCCACCCAACTATCAAATAGCAGCACTTCGAAAGCTCAGTTCGGAGGTCGCAGATGAAACGGCCCGATGGCATCACCGTGCTCGCGTTTGTGATGTTTACCGCTGCCGCGTTGCTTCTGATCTTTGGAGCGTTTTGTCTTACGAGCGGAGCAGTGATAGCCGAAATGGCTCGCATGCCGCTCATTTCGGCGGCCCATTCGCTGGGCGCCGCCGCCGTGGGGATCATCTCCATCATCCTCGCGGTATTGAATCTTGCCGCGGGTATCGGTTTGTGGACGATTCAATCCTGGGGCAGGGCACTGGCGTTCGCGCTCGTGCTGATCTGCATGGCGTTGATGGTCGTTGGGCTGGCAGGCGCGCTCGCCGGACCGAATATTGTGCTGGCGATGCGGCGGACGGTGGTGATCGCCGTGGACGCGCTGATTCTGTGGTATCTGACGCGCTCAAACGTCCGCAGCGCATTTGGGAAGGGCGTCTAAAATTGAAAGAGCCGCGCACTCTTCGCCGAATGCGCGGCTCCGATATCTATTGCAAGTGAAATTATCGCGAGCCGGGAGTCGATGCGGACGCGCCACCAGAGGCCGGCTTGCCGTTCGCGTCGTACACTTCCACTGGCCCGTACTTCTCCATCACCGATTTGATCTTGCTTGCGTCACCGACTGCCACGATTTGCATCGCGTTCGCATTGTAAAATTTCTTCGCTAAGCGCTGCACATCGGCGGCGGTCACCGCCGTGATCTTCGCCGGATATTTGTCCCAATAGTCTTCCGGGAAACCGTAAATCTTGGTGTTGGTCGTGTAGCTGAGCACCTGACTCGGGCTTTCGAGCGTTAGCGCAAAGCTCGCCACCACGGTGCGCTTGGCATCGTCGAGCTCCTTTTCCGCCACAGCTTCGCTCGAGATGCGATTGATCTCGTTGAAGAGTTCCGTCATGGAGCCGTCGGTTACATCCGTCCGAAAGTCTCCATACGCCCGCCACGGCCCGGCGAACTTCAGCGAAACGAAATTGCTGTACACGCCGTAGGTGTAGCCCTTGTTCTCACGCAAATTGATAAAAAGTCGGCTCTGCGGTCCGGCGCCGAGGATCTGGTTCAAAACAACCATAGCCGGATAATCCGGATCGCGGCGATCGATTCCGATATTCCCCATGTAGATCGTGGTCTGCACCGAGTTCGGACGATCGATCAGGAAGATTTTCTTCGTTGAAGTCGGCGTCGGATTGCCGGTGGCGGGAATTTCGTAATCGGTTTTGTGCCACTCGGCGAGCCATTTTTCGAGTTTCGGCGTCAGCGCCTTCGCGTCCACGTCGCCCGCAATTGCCAGGATTGCGTTCTGCGGCACCCAGCGCTCGCGATGCCAGCGCGCGAGGTCATCGGCGGAAATCTTGTCGATGGATTCGTCCGTCGCGCTGATCACAGCAGCTGGAAAGTTCCCGTACACCGCCCGGTTGAACCGCTCCGACGCCAGGAAATTTGGTTGCGTTCGCTGCGTTTTGAGCCCCGCCTTCATCCGCGTCTTGAGTTTCGCCAATTCGTCCTGCGGGAAATTGGGATGCAGCAACACGTCTGTGGCCAGAGCGAACCATTGGTCCATGTTGTCCGAGAGCCCAGACGCGTTCACGCCCAAAGCCCCCGACCCGAACGCCGCCGATGCGCCCACGTTTGCGCCGAGACGGTCGATTTCTTCGGCGATTTGCTTGCTCGAGCGGCTCGCCGTCCCCTGCGTCACCATCGATGCAGTGATGCTCGCGAGGCCGGGCTCGTCCGCCGGCTCGTAAACCGCCCCGGCTCCGGAAATGTTGAATTGCACCGTAGCGGTTGGCAGCCGGTGATTCTCAAGGATCAGCACCGTGAGGCCGTTCGAGAGCTTTGTCTCGTAGGGCTTTGGCAGGTTGACCTTCAAAATCTCCTTCGACACGGGCGCCCGGTTTTTCATCTCCACTTTGCTAAGCGGAATACTCTTATCGCCCTGCGACGTGGCGTTCTGTGCGTGCGCCACCGATGTGAAAACGACTGCCAGCGCTGCGGCAAAAACCATGCGAGTCAAGCGCGAGAAGCTATTGTTCATTTCAATCTCCTCGGAATTATTCGCCCGAGCGCGAAGGCGCGCCGGAGGATTTGGGCACGGTGACGATCACCGTGCGGTTGTTTTCGGTCAGATATTTTTGCGCGACGCGCTGCACATCCGCCGCAGTCACTTTCCGGTAATCGTCCATCTGCGTGTTGATCAGGTTCGGCGTTCCGTAAAACGTCGTGTCCTCAGCAAGCTCAACCGCACGTCCGAGAGTTCCTTGCAGCGCGCGCACGTGGCTCACGCGCTCTTCCATCATCACTTTCGACATTTCTTCCGGCGTCACGCCTCCCGTCTTTATCCGGTCGAGATCGGCTTCAATCGCCTTCTCGAGTTCGTCCACCGGTTTTCCGGGCCGCACATTCGCCGCAACCGAGAAGAGCGATGGCCCTCTCGCTTGTTCCGGCCCCACTCCCAGCCCCACGGCGAGTTCCTTGTCTTTTACCAGTTCCTGATAGAGCCGCGATGACTGCCCGTTCGCCAGCACATCGCTCAAAACGTCCAGCGCATACCAGTCCGGCGTATTCGAAGGCGGAATCTTGTAAAGGATGTCCAGCCTGGTGAGTTGCGCGAAATTGTCCGTGACCGTCTTTCGGCGTTCGGCCGCTTGGGCCGGCTCGGTCATGTCCACCTTCGGCGCTGCCGGCTGCCGCGGGATCTGCCCGAAGTACTTCTTCATCGTCGCCAGCGCTTCAGCCGTATTGAAGTCGCCCACCAGCGCGATCACCGCATTGTTCGGGGCGTAGTACGTCTTGAAAAAGCTCGTTACATCGCTGATCGAAGCGGCATTCAAATCCGCCATCGAACCAATGATCGAATGTTTGTATGCCGGGTTGTCGTACGCCGTTTCGTCGATCAGTTCGAAGGTTGGGCCGTATGGCTGATTGTCCACGCGAAGCCGCCGTTCCTCTTGGACAGCATTACGCTGGTTATCGAGGTTCGCTTGAGTCACCGCGAGTGATTTCATGCGGTCGGCTTCCAAGAAAATGCCGAGCTCAAGCTGATTGGCGGGCATCGTCTCGAAATACAGAGTGCGATCTTTATCGGTTGTGCCGTTCGCGCTTCCGCCGTTGCTGAAAACCAGAAAATCGTGCTCGCCTTTTCCGACGTTCTCGGATCCCTGAAACATCATGTGCTCGAAGAGGTGAGCGAATCCCGTTCGTCCTTCGCGCTCATTTCGCGAACCGACGTCGTACACCACGGCGATAGAATACGTGGGCGCCGAATGGTCTTCAGAAAAGATCACGCGCAGGCCATTGGGCAACGTGGACTCCGTAAACGGCGTGTGCACGCTGTGCGCCGGCTCAGATGCGGATTTCGAAGGCGTCGATTGGGGCACGCCCGCAGTGGGGAAAATGCAGATAACGGCCAAAAGGCCGAATGCAAGAACGCTCAAACGCAGCGAACCGTGAAAATACTTCCTACTCATCGAGTCCTCCGGAATATCGGAATCCGACGTAGCGCGAGACACCAATTCTTACTGTACTCAGACGCACGAAAAGGCAAAACCGTTCGTCACTTAATGGCGTTCTGGATTCGGTTGCGGCGCCGTTCGCGCGGCGCGGGTGCGCGCACAAAGGCCGCACTGAATGCCCTGCATCATACACCTGTGGTCGGTCTTGCGCAGCGAGGAAGCCGCTCTCCTAGAGCATCTGCCGTAAAACGTACGGCAAGATGCCGCCATTCTGGTAGTACGCGAGCTCTTCCGGAGTGTCGATCCGCGCGATCGCCTCAAACGTCTTTTCTTTGCTGTCCGCGGACTTGGCGCGAATTCGAACTTTGGCGCGAGGCTTAATCTGCGCGATTCCCTCGATCGAATACTCCTCGGTGCCGGAAAGTCCAAGCGATTCGCGGCCTTGTCCTTCCAGGAATTGCAGTGGCAAGACACCCATGCCAATCAGATTGCTTCGATGGATGCGTTCAAAACTTGACGCGATCACCGCGCGGACGCCCAGAAGCAACGTGCCCTTCGCGGCCCAGTCACGAGAGGAGCCAGAGCCGTATTCCGCACCGGCGATCACGGCCAATGACACGTTGGCTTCCTTGTATTTCATCGCGGCATCGTAGATGGTCATCTTTTCGCCGCCGGGCTGGTAGAGCGTCCAGCCGCCTTCCGTGCCGGGTGCCAGCTGATTGCGGAGGCGGATGTTCGCGAAAGTGCCGCGCATCATCACTTCATGATTCCCACGGCGCGCACCGTACGAATTGAAATCCGAAGGCTTCACTCCCTGCGCGATCAAATATTTCCCCGCGGGGCTATCCTGCGGGATCGATCCGGCGGGAGAAATGTGATCCGTGGTAACGCTATCGCCGAGAACCGCCAGCACGCGCGCGCCGGTGATATCGGTAAGCGCGACCGGTTGCCGCGGAATGTCTTCAAAAAATGGTGGAAGCTTGATGTAAGTCGATTTCGCGTCCCAGATGTAGAGATCGCCCTCCAGCACACGCATTGACTTCCATTCCTTGTCGCCCTCGAAAATCTGTCCGTATTCCTTGGAAAACATCGAAGTTGTTACCGCTGATCGAACGGTCTCTTCGATCTCACTCGGAGAAGGCCAAATCTCCTTCAGGAAGACATCCTTGCCGCCGGAATCCTTTCCAAGCGGCTCGGTCGTAAGGTCCATGTCCATGCGGCCGGCGAGGGCATATGCGACCACCAGCGGCGGCGAAGCCAAATAATTTGCGCGCACCAGCGGATGAATGCGTCCCTCGAAATTCCGATTGCCGCTCAGCACGGAAACCGCGACGAGATTTTTTTCCTTGATCGCCGCGCCGATCGGTTCCGGCAGCGGGCCGCTATTTCCGATGCACGTCGTACAGCCGAATCCCACCAGATGAAAATTCAACTTGTCGAGATAAGGCGTCAGGCCCGCGGCCTCCAAATAGTCTGTGACGACTTTCGATCCCGGTGCGAGACTCGTCTTCACCCACGGCTTGGATTTCAGGCCGCGCTCGACCGCTTTCTTTGCCAGCAGCCCCGCGCCGATCATCAGCGACGGATTCGAGGTGTTGGTGCAGCTTGTGATCGCGGCAATAACGACCGCGCCGCTCGCGAGATCGAATGAATTGCCGTTGTTTTGAACGTGCGCGTGATTTGCCGGTTGTCCCTGCATGCTCTTCTCAAACGATTGCTTCGCATTGCGCAGCGGCACGCGATCTTGGGGCCGCTTCGGCCCTGCGAGCGTCGGCTCGACCGTGCCCAGATCCAGCTCCAGCGTGTCCGAAAACAGCGGGTCCGGCGTCTCGTCCGTCCGAAAAAGACCTTGCGCCTTTGCGTATGCTTCGACGAGCGCGACACGGGAAGCGTCACGCCCCGTAAATTTCAGATAGTTCAAAATCTCTGCGTCGATCGGGAAAAATCCCATCGTCGCGCCGTACTCCGGCGCCATATTTGCGATCGTGGCGCGATCCGGCAGCGAAAGGCTTGAAAGTCCCGTTCCGTAAAACTCGACAAATTTGCCCACGACCCCTTTCGCTCGCAGCATCTGCGTCACGACCAGCACGAGGTCAGTCGCAGTTGAGCCGGCCGGAAGCCTGCCGTGCAATTTGAACCCGACCACGTCGGGAATCACCATCGAGAGCGGCTGCCCAAGCATCGCCGCCTCTGCTTCGATTCCACCGACGCCCCAGCCGAACACGCCGAGTGAATTCACCATCGTCGTGTGGGAATCTGTGCCGACGAGCGAATCCGGGTACGCGACCTTCTTGCCATCGCGCGGTGCGTCGTAAACTACGCGCGCAAGGTATTCCAGATTTACCTGGTGGCAGATGCCCGTATCCGGCGGCACCACCGCGAAGTTTCGGAATGAACTCTGTCCCCAGCGCAGAAACGCGTAGCGTTCCACGTTGCGCTGAAATTCTAGCAGCGCATTCACCGAAATCGCATCCGCCGCGCCGAATTTATCCACCTGCACGGAATGATCAATCACCAGCTCCGCCGGCAGCAGGGGATTGATCTTCTTCGGATCGCCGCCCATCTTTCGCATGGCTTCGCGCATGGCGGCCAGATCGACGATTGCCGGCACTCCCGTAAAATCCTGCAGCAGTACGCGAGCAGGCATGAAGCTGATTTCCTTGCGCTCGCCATCGTTCGGCTTCCATTCGGCGAGCGCCTCAATGTCAGCGGGCTTGACGAACCTTCCATCTTCCTGTCGCAGCAGATTTTCGAGCAGAACCCTCAGTGAAAATGGGAGCTGATCTACGTGGCCGATGCTCCGCCGCGCCAGCGCATCCAGGCGATAGATGTCGTACGATTTGCCGCTGACGTCGAGCGAGCTGAGGCTGTCGAAGGAATTGGAGCGGCCGGCCGCGGGCATCGAGGAATCCTTTCCTTAGTAACCGTGACAAAAATATGATAGCCGAAGCGTGACGGTGTTGCACGGCGCGGAGCCGTCGGGAAAAAAGATTCTCTGGAGACGCGCAATGAAGCGACTTTTTGCGACGGCTTTGCTCGTAAGCTTGTTCACATTCGCTGCGAGCGCACAACAGCAGGCTGCAGCGCCTACGCCCGCGAGAATGGAAGTCGTCCTGCTCGGAACTGGTTTTCCGCGGCCCAGCAACGAGCGCGCAGGTCCTTCGACTGCGGTGCTTGTCGGCAAGAAAGCATTCATCGTCGATGCCGGCCGCGGCATCACGATGCGGCTCGACGGCGCCAAAATCCCGCTCGCGCAAATCCAGGCTGTATTTTTGACGCACCTTCATTCCGATCACATCGACGGTTTGCCGGACCTCTATCATTCGCCCTGGGTGCTCGGTCGCGAGACCTCATTTCAGCTTTACGGTCCCGAGGGCACGCGGGAAATTGCCGACGCGATGAAAAAATTCTATGCCGAGGATATCCGCATTCGCGGCACGCGTACCGAAATGCATCCGCTAGCGGGAGCGGGAATCGAAGTGCACATCGTGCAGGAGGGAATCGTCTATCAGGATGACGAACTGAAGATCACCGCGTTTCCGGTGGATCATCGCCCCGTCGAGCCAGCGTTCGGTTACAAATTTGAATCCGGCGGCCGCGCGATTGTAATCAGCGGCGACACGCGTCCTAGCGACAATCTGATTCGCTACGCAAAGGGTGCTGACGTATTGGTCCACGAGGCGTATCTCACGGAATATTTCACCGGCGTGGATTCGCCCGCCGTCGCCGCGCGCCTGCGCGCATATCATACGACCGCAGAGCAGGCGGGCGACGTGGCCACAGCCGCTCGTGTGAAGCTGCTCGTTCTTACACACTTAATCCCCGGAGATAACGACCCCGAATTTCTGCGCCGCGCGTCGCAACATTTCAAAGGGAAAATCGCGGTGGGGCATGATCTGGATCGTTTTTAGATCGAGACTCTTCATCACGATCGAGCCGCTGCGACTTCCGGCGCCGAATTGCATAAAATGTATTCAGCGCTATGAACGTCGTTCTGATCTCGACGTACGAACTCGGCCACCAGCCCTTCGGCCTCGCCTCGCCCGCCGCTTGGCTCACCGAAGCCGGCGCTAGCGTAGTTTGCATCGATTCCTCTCGCCAGTCCCTTGATGAAGCAGCGATTCGCCACGCGGATCTCGTTGCCTTTTATCTCCCAATGCACACCGCGACGCGGCTCGCCATCGCGCTCGTGCCGCGCATCCGCGAACTGAACCCTCGCGCGCACATCTGTTTTTACGGCCTATATGCCCCCGTCAATGAACCGTATTTGCGCCAAGTCGGAGGCCAAACCATTCTCGGCGGAGAATTCGAAGAAGGCCTTGTGCGTCTCGCGGATCGGCTAGCTACTCGTTCGCAAACAGGACACGGACAAGCTGCCGTTACCGCCGCTCAATCCGAACCTGTTATTTCGCTTTCGCGCCAAAAATTCCGCGTGCCGCAGCGCGCCGAGCTTCCGCCTCTAAAAAATTACGCGCACGTGATCATGCCCGATGGCGCGCGCCGCATCGCGGGCTACACCGAGGCCAGCCGCGGTTGCAAGCATCTCTGCCGGCACTGCCCCATCGTTCCCGTCTACGATGGCGTGTTCCGAATCGTAGATCGCGAAACGGTGCTCAGCGACATCCGGCAACAAATCTCGGCGGGCGCGGAGCACATCACCTTCGGCGATCCGGATTTTCTGAACGGGCCAGCCCACGCTGTCGCCATCGTTGACGAGTTGCACCGCACATTTCCGAGCGTGACCTACGACGTCACCATCAAAATCGAGCATCTCCTCAAACATGCCGACGTCTTGCCTCGCCTGAGCGACACCGGGTGCCTCTTCGTCACCAGCGCCGTCGAGTCCGTCGACGACGCCGTACTCGAAAAGCTCGACAAAGGACACACTCGCGCGGATTTCCTGCGCGTCGTGCACCTCTTCCAGCAATCCGGGCTGACCTTACTTCCAACCTTTGTGCCCTTCACGCCTTGGACAACTCTCAGCGGTTATTGTGACTTACTTCAGACCGTCGCCGAAAACGACTTGGTCGCAAATGTCGCGCCAATTCAGCTCGCCATTCGGCTTTTGATTCCCGAACGCTCCCGGCTTCTTGATCTCGCCGAAATCCGAGAGACCATCGAACCATTCGATTCCACCGCTCTCGCATACCCCTGGCGACACGCGGATCCGCGCGTGGATGCGCTCGCCCGTGAAATTCGCGCGATCGTCGAGCGCGGCGAAAAGTTCGGGCGATCCCGCGCGCAAATCTTCGAACGCGTCGCGCAAGCCGCCTGGGATGCATCTGAAGCCACCGGTCAACCTCCCCGCATCCAAGCAGCGTCAGCGGTTCCCCATCTGAGCGAGGCCTGGTACTGTTGCGCGGAACCCACCGACGATCAGTTCGTCTGCATCAAAGAAGTGCCCGCAGCAGCCGCGCCCGCGGAGAACTTCATCTGACCGTTCACAACCTAACGACGGGAATTGCGCGATGACAATCCCCGCGTCCAAATCCTCCGCGGAAATGCGCCTGCTGCTCCTTGCAGGAAAGCTCGGCTATCAGACTCGCAGCTTTGTGGAGGCAGCCCGCCGAGTTGGTGCGGAAATTGTCCTCGGAACCGATCGCTGCCATCAGCTCGAAGATCCCTGGGCCGATGGCGCGCTCGCGCTCCATTTCGAAGACCCGAAATGGGCCGCGCAAGCAATATTGGAATCGCTGAAGGAACGCACGGTGTCAGGAATTCTTGCCCTCGGCGATCGCCCCATTGAGACGGCGGCATTCGTCGCGGAATCGCTCAGCATCCCTTACAACTCCGTTGAGAGCGTCCGTAATTGCCGCAGCAAATTCCGTCAGCGCGAATTAATGCGCGCCGCAAAGGTCCCCGTGCCGGATTTTTTCGCCGTCGATCTCGCGGAGCCGTTGGATCGCGTGCTGAATCACGCCGAGTATCCCTGCGTGATCAAGCCGTTGTCGCTCTCCGCCGGTCAGGGCGTGATCCGCGCCAATAATGAGCAGGAATTCATTGCCGCAATCAAGCGTGACCGCGCGCTGCTCGAATCGCCTGAGCTGACCGTCTCACACGAGCCCGGTCTCGACCGAGTGCTGGTCGAACGCTACATCCCGGGTGGAGAAGTCGCGGTCGAAGCGCTGCTCACTGAGGGAAAACTCCGCATCCTCGCATTTTTCGACAAGCCCGACCCCCTCGAAGGCCCGTATTTTGAGGAAACGATCTACGTCACTCCATCGCGCCTTCCGGTGCGCGTTCAGCGAGCGGTTGAACAAACACTGCGCGAAGCGATTAAGGCCCTCGGCCTGACGGAGGGCCCAATTCACGCCGAATTTCGCATTCAGGAAAAAACGCGCGAGCCGTGGATTTTGGAAGTTGCGCCGCGCCCGATCGGCGGCCTCTGCTCGCGCGCGCTTCGCTTCGGCCCCGAACTGATTTCTCTGGAAGAGCTCTTAATCCGCCACGCGTTGCGGCTGCCCGGTCCCGACCTGCCGCGCGAAAGTCACGCCGCGGGCGTCATGATGATCCCCGTGTCTGCCAGCGGAGTTCTCGAAGAGGTCGATGGAGTCGAGAAGGCTTCAAAGGTCCCCGGCGTCGATTCCGTCGAAATTACCGCGCGCGTCCACGACGCCATAAGAACGTGGCCCGAAGGTTCGAGTTACTTGGGCTTCATTTTTTCGCGGGCAGAAACTCCAGCCAAGGCCGAAAAAGCTCTCCGCCGCGCCCATGTGCTCTTGCGATTCAAGATCTCGCAGACACTCCCGGTCGAGAACGCAGCCACAAAAAAACTGCCTTCCAAGCCGCGCCACGCCGCGACGGACTGAGCGGCTCAATCGTCTCTGAAATTTGTCGTAAGAATCAGCCTTTTGTTTTTGGAGGGACGTACCCTTCGGGCAGCTTCGCGCCTTCCCCGAAGAAAAACTGCTCCATCTGCTCTTCCATGATTTTCTGCGATTGTGGGTCGAGCGGATTCAGGCGGTACTCGTTCATCAGCATCTTCGAATATTCCACCCACATCTTCCAAGCTTCCTTGGAAACATTTTCGTAGACGCGCTTGCCGATATCGCCCCGCCACGGAACGCGGTCGAGCCCTTCCATGTCCTTGCCAAATTTCACGCAGTGTACGATGCGCGCGCCCTGTTTCGGCTCTGCTGCAGCCGTCGCAGGCGCGCCGCCGGGTCCGCAGGGTTCGTTCGCCATTCCCCCTCCGTGGTAACGAAATACCGCTCGACCAACAATACTGCATCGTCCGCAAATTACAAAGCGCAGTCATGAAGCTCTAATTCGCAATCGACGGCGGTTCTCGCGGTTTTTCCCGTGACCTTTTCCCAGAGCTTACGTCTTTACTGTAGCTAGCTAGGGAGGCGAAGTGGGCAAAACCAAAAACGATATCCTCCAGGGAACCCTCGTCTTGCTCGTGCTCCGGACGCTCTCCCGCGAGCCCATGCATGGCTACGGCATCACCCTACGCATCCAGCAGGTCTCCAACGAAATCCTGCGCGTCGAGGAAGGCTCGCTCTATCCCGCGCTTCACCGCATGGAGCAGGACGGCTGGGTTCACGCTGAATGGCGCGCCACGGAAAACAATCGCCGCGCCCGTTATTACAGCCTCACGAAAAAAGGCCGTTGGCAGCTCGCCGCGGAAGAAAAACATTGGGCGCGGCTCACGCTCGGTGTCTCTCACGTACTGGAGAATGCCTAAAGGAAAGTCATGAGCATTTTCAATCGCCTCCGTGGAAGTTTTCGCCGCGATCGCAGCGATGCCGATCTCAACGCCGAAATTCAGTCTCACGTCGAAATGCGCGAACGCGACAACCAGAACGCAGGCTTGCCTTCCCGCGAAGCCCGTGAGCAAGCTCAAAAACAATTTGGGAGCGCAGCCGTGATCAAAGAAGAGACGCGTGACGCGGACCTAGTCGGATGGTTCGATTCAGTTGTGAAAGACCTTCGCTACGCGGCACGAATGCTCCGCCGCAATCCGGGATTCACAGCGGTTGCCGTCTTGACTCTCGCGCTCGGCATCGGCGCGAACACCGCGATGTTTACGCTGCTCGATCAGATCCTGTTGCGCAGTTTGCCAGTGAAAAATCCGCAGGCGCTCGTCGCCCTCCGCATGCGCGGCAGGCATTACGGCAGCAATTGGGGCGCAAACGCCATTTCCTACCCTATGTACCGCGATTTTCAGGACCACAACGAAGTTTTTTCCGGCATGTTTGCGCGCTTCGCCCGCGAAGTCAGCCTCACGTATGAAGGCAAATCCGAGCTCACCAACGCCGAACTCGTTTCCGGAACCTACTTCGACATTCTGGGCGTCTCGACGATTCTAGGCCGCCCCATCACTCCCAATGAAGATCGCACACCCGATGGCGAGCCATACATCGTCCTCGCCTACGATTTTTGGCGGCAAAGGTTCGCCGCCGATCCAAACATCGTCGGAAAGTCTCTCATCATCAACAACCAGAAATTGACCGTAATCGGCGTGGCGCAGCCGGGATTCGACGGCATCGAACTTGGGCGCTCGACCAAGCTATTCGTTCCGCTGATGATGGAGAAACTCATCCTCGTGGATACCGACACTCCACCGAAACTCCAGGATCGCCGCACGCGTTGGGTGAATGCGTTCGGCCGCCTCAAGCCCGGAGTGAGCCAGCAACAGGCTAAAGTCTCGCTGCAACCATTCATGCACTCGATGCTCGAAATGGAAGTGAAGGAAGCGGCGTTCAGCAACGCGTCTCCTTATGATCGCGAGCAGTTTCTGAAATGCTGGATCGACGTGTTGCCCGGTTCGCAGGGGAGAAGTAATTTCCGCGAGTCGCTCAGCACTCCGCTCTGGGTGCTCATGGCCGCCACGGGAGTGGTGCTTCTCATCTCCTGCGCCAATATCGCGAATCTCCTTCTCGCGCGCGCTTCCGGCCGCCAGAAGGAAATCGCCATGCGTCTCGCCATCGGCGCCAGCCGCCGTCGCATCATCCGCCAGCTGCTGATTGAGACGCTTTCTCTCTCGGCTCTCGGTGCGATCGCGGGCCTCATCTTCGCCGCATGGGTGGTCAAAGCGCTCATCGCGATCTACTTGCCGAATAACAATGGCGCCCTGTCGATCTCCTCAGCTCCGGATCTGCGCATTCTGGGCTTCACACTCGCGGTCACCATCCTCACGGGAGTTTTCTTTGGCCTCGTCCCCGCGCTTCAGACTACGCGGGTGGATATCGGCCGCACCCTTAAAGATCAGGGAGGCGCCGTCGTTGGCGGCGGGCACGCCGGCATGCGCAAATCGCTCGTCGTGGCGCAGGTTGCGCTTTCATTCTTGCTCGTTCTGGGCGCAGGCTTGTTTCTCCGCACGCTGAATAATCTCAGCAGCATGAGTCCGGGCTTTCCCGTGAGCCATCTAGTGGGATTCGAACTCGATCCCTCGCTCGCGGGATATTCGTCCGATCGCGCCAAAAGCTTCTACCTGCAGCTCACCGAAAATCTTAGCGCGATCCCCGGCGTCCAGTCCGTCGGCTTGGCCACGATGCGCATCTTGGAAGGCGATGAATGGGATAGCGGCATGACCGTTGACGGCTTTACCGCCGCGAAAGCCGGACAAAATCCCGAGCCTTACATGAATGAAATCGGCCCAAACTATTTCGCCACCCTCGGTATTCCCATCGTCGCTGGCCGGGATTTCACGATGCAGGATAATCGCGAGGTAAGACACAGCCCGCGGCCGGACAGCTGGACGCCCACGGCCGTCATGATCAATGAGACTTTCGCGAAGAAATATCTCCCGGGCCAGAACCCTATCGGCCATCACGTTGGTTTCGGCATCGATCCCGGAACTCACACCGACATGGAGATCATCGGCGTTGTGAAAGACATCCGTTATACCGGCCTGCGCGACGAAATTCCCGAGCAGGCTTTCATTCCATATCTCGGCTCGCGCGGGGTCGGCAGTATGGTCGTCTATCTCCGGACCGCGAGCGATCCCGACAAGCTCACTTCCACAATCCGTGAAAAAGTTCGCGAACTCGATCCGAATCTCCCGGTTTTCGGCATGCGCACGATGGAAACCCAGATCAGCAACTCCCTTTCTAGCGAGCGCATGATCGCGAGCCTGTCATCCGTCTTCGGAATGTTCGCGACCATACTCGCCGCCATCGGCCTTTACGGCGTCATGGCCTACACCGTCTCGCGCCGCACGCGCGAAATCGGCATCCGCATGGCGCTTGGTGCGGAGCGCGGCCGCGTCATGTGGATGGTCATGCGCGACGTTTTGCTGCTGATCGCCGTGGGCGTGGCGATTGGAGTCCCCGCGTCGCTTGGCCTAACGCGCTACGTCAAAAGCCAGCTCTATGGCGTGCAGCCCCACGATCTGGCGACGCTTCTGATCGCCATCGTTGCTCTTGCAACCGTCGCGTCAATCTCCGGCCTCATTCCGGCGATGCGCGCGAGCCGCCTCGATCCAATGGCCGCTCTGCGCCACGAATAGCCCGCGCACCGCATAATCTTTCTACCGTTGCGGCATAATACCCGTCGCGTTTCTCGCTTCGTCGGAGCGACGCTACATAAGCGCTACAAAGTTGCAGCCTTGAATATCTCACCACCCGTTAAGATCACGCTCCGTACGATCATCTTGATTCCGCTTGCTGCCGCCGTCGCCGGTGCGGTCCTCGGCCCCACCGTACTTCACCCTCATCGTGACGCGCTGAGCCGGGAGGAATTGAACGATGCTAGGGCCGGGTTTTCAATGGTGGGCGCTGTTCCGCAAGACGTCACTGTGCGCGCTAGTGACGGAGCAGTCCTACGCGGATGGAAAGTACCGGCCCCACACCCAAAGGGTGCCTGGGTATTGCTCCTTCACGGGCGCTCCCACAACCGCACCGCCATGCTTCCTTACGCAAAGCTGTTGCTAAACGCCGGTTACGGCGTCGTGATGATGGACGCTCGCAATCAGGGCGCGAGCGGCGGATCGATGTCTACATACGGTCTTCTGGAGCGGCAAGACTCCCGCGTCATCGTCGACCATCTGGAGTCCTCCGAGGGGGCGAGCCACATTTTCGCGCTGGGCGAGTCTATGGGTGCGGCCGTCGCGCTTCAAGACGGCTCGGACGATCCGCGCATTGAAGCTGTCGTTGCCGAAGGCGCTTTTCGGAATCTTCGAGAAGTGACGTTTGACTACGCAGGTCTGCAGCTGAGCGCGACTCTCGGGAAAACGCTTTTCCGTCCTACGGCGATCGTGGCTGACTTCGAAGCCCAGCACGAAGGCGGGTTCCGATTCGAGGACGTTTCGCCGGAGCGGGCTGTCGCAGCACGCTCATTCCCAATCCTCTTGATCTGCGGGCTGAGCGACACGAAGATCCCGTGCAGGCACTCCGAAGCGATCTACGCACACGCAATCGGGCCCAAGCAGCTCTGGGAAGTTCCCGGAGCGGGGCACCAAAAGGCAATCGTTGTCGCTCCGGAGGAATTTCGCCGGCGCGTACTCGATTTTTTTGCGAGCGCCGGGCACTAGCTGGAACTTACGTGCCGACGTCACACGACGGCGGCTCGCTCCGGCCCCACAGCGCCTCGCATGTTATCGTTCTAATCCGCGAGGCCTGCTCTGACGAAAATCACCGCAATCTTCTGGGATGTCGGCGGAGTGCTCCTGACCAACGGGTGGGATACGCCCGCTCGCCGCGCCGCCGCCGAAAAATTCCACTTCGATTGGCAAGAGCATGACGCCCGCCACCAGGCGCTCTTCCCGGAATACGAACGCGGCCGGCTCACTCTCGACGAATATTTGTCCGAAACCGTATTTTTCCAGCAGCGCGCTTTCTCGCCCGATGAATTCAAGCAGTTCATGAATGCCTGCTCGCGCGAGTTGCCCGAATCACGCGCCATTGCGGATCGCCTCGCCCGATCGCAAAACTATCTAATGGCCGCACTCAACAACGAAGGCCGCGAGTTAAACGAATTCCGCATCGCCACTTTCGATCTGCGCCGCACCCTTTCGCTTTTCTTCAGCTCCTGCTACGTCGGCTTGCGCAAACCCGACCCGGCGATTTATCGTCTCGCGCTGAATGTTTCGCAACGCCGCAGCTCGGAAGGCATCTTTATTGATGACCGGCCGGAAAATGTCGAAGGCGCGCGGCAAGCCGGACTGAACGCGATTCGCTTTGAAAGCGCCCCGCAGCTTGTAGGCGAGCTCGCAAAATTTGGAGTCGAGGTTCCCTCTGCATGAAACAGGGCAGGCACACATCGTGAAATCACCGCCGGAAATCAGCGTGTCGCGCGCAGGCGGCAAGGATGCACCGCGCGAAGTCGCTCCAGGAATTCTCGTCTGCCCCAACGCCGAAGCCCTCGCTCGCGTCTCCGCACGCCTCTTCGTCGAATCCGCGTGGCAAGCCATCGCCAAGGATCAGAAATTCTGCGTCGCTCTCTCCGGCGGCAAAACTCCAGCCGCCTTTTTTCGCATTCTCGCCACTCCCGAATATCGCGCCCAGGTCGATTGGCAGCGCATGCATTTGTTCTGGGGCGACGAGCGCCCCGTCCCGCCCGAAAGCGATCAGAGCAATTACGGCATGGCTCGCCGCGAACTGATCATTCGCGTTGGAATCCCCGGTAGCAATGTGCATCGCATGGAAGCCGAAGCCGAAAATATCGGCCACGCCGCCCAAGCGTACGAAGACACCATGCGCCGCGTCTTGCCCCGCAACGATCAGGGCTTCCCGCGCTTCCATCTGATTTTTCTGGGTCTCGGGCCCGAAGGCCATGTCGCTTCGATTTTCCCCGGCGCTCGCGGACTTCGCGACACTTCGCGCTGGGTGAGCACTCCGACCATCGCGAAGCTGAACAGCCGCCGCATGACCTTCACTTTGCCCGTGTTGAATTCGGCCGAGCAGGTCGCCTTCCTCGTCAGCGGCGACGAAAAAGCCGAAATCCTTTTTCAGATGCTGACTGTGAAATCCGATCCGCCCCTGCCCGCGCAGCTGGTCACCGTGCCAAACGGCAAGCGCACTGTGCTCTGCGACGAAGACGCCGCCCGCCTCGTCCTCGACGAAATTCGTAAGAAGGGCGAGCTCCACCTTCTCGCGCTCCACTCGAAAAAGAAGTAAGCCACCGCGAAGAAGAAATTTCTACTCGTACCGCAGCGCCACCATTGGATCCACACGCGATGCCCGCAGTGCCGGAATGCCCGCCGCAATCGCCGCCACCAGAACCAATACAATCGTCGCTCCCGCCATCGTCAACGGATCGCGCGCGTTCAATCCAAAGAGCATGCTCTGCAGCACTCGCGTCGCCGCAATCGACGCGCCCAGTCCCACCGCTGCGCCGATCAGCGTCACCATCAGCGATTCGCGCAGCACCATCGCTAGAATCGAGCTGCGTTGCGCGCCCAGCGCCATCCGCACTCCCATTTCGCTCGTGCGGCGCGCCACATTATAGGAAACAACTCCGTAAAGCCCGATGCACGCCAGCAGCAATGCTATCGCACCAAAAAAAGTAGAAAGCCGCGCCGTCAACCGGTCCCGCAGCAGTTGCACGTCCATCTGCAGCGGGATGGTTACGATGTTCGGCGGATCGATGTTTCCGTTCGTTTGCCGGATCGTGTCGCGAATCGCTCCGGAGACCGCGCTGCCGCTTCCACTGAACCTGATCTCATATGTCACGTCTCCCGCCTGCTCGATCGGGTTGAAGTACGGCGTATAAAATCGCCGCGGCGTCTTCTCTTTCACCGAGTTGTACTTCGCATCCGCGACCACTCCTTGGATCTCGCATGCATAAATCGTTTCCGGATATTCGTCGCGAATCTGTTTTCCAATCGGATTGCTGTCGCCGAAGTAGTACTTCGCGAACGTTTCGTTCACCCAACAATTATGTGCTCCGCTCGAATCGTGCTCGTTCACGTCTCGTCCCATCAAAATGGGGATCCCAATCGTCGAAAAATAATTCGGTCCGACCTCGTCCCACGTCGCGTCCATGTCCTGGCCCGGTTTCTTCGCCTGTCCGATCACCGAGATCTGGTCCGCAGATTCTCGCCCGAGAAAAAGTCCGTTCTCCGAAAGCGTCACGCCGCGCACTCCTGGAATTGTCGCGAACCGCCGCGCGAGGTCTTGAACTAGCGGCGTCAGCGCCGCACCTCGATATCCCGCAGTGCTCGGAAACACGCGAAAGATCAGCATCTGCTCCGGATCGTAGCCCAGGCTCGTTGACGTGAGGTTTTTCAGGCTCCGTACGAAAAGCCCCGCCGTCACGATCAGCACCAGCGAAATCGCGACTTGCGCCGCGACCAGCACTTTGCCCATCGGCAGCCGCGCGTTCGCATCTTCGCCGTCGGAAATCGATCGCGAAGCTCCTCGCAGCACATGATTCAAATCCACGCGCGTCGCTCGCACTGCAGGCGCCAATCCAAAAAGAATTCCCGTGATGAGCGTCGCCAGCACCGCAAACGAAAGCACGATCAAATCCGGCTTCACGTCCAACGGCAACGTCGTCGGCCCCGAAGACACCATGCGCAGCAGCAGGGCATCGCCCCATCGCGCCAGCAGCAATCCAACCGCGCCGCCCAGAATCGCCACCAGCATGCTTTCCGTCACCAGTTGCTGAATCAGCCGTCGCCGTCCCGCGCCCAGCGCCACGCGCACAGCCATCTCGCGGTTTCGTCCGGTCGCGCGAGCAAGCAGCAAATTCGCCACGTTCGCGCACGCCAGCAGCAGCAATAGGCCAACCAGCCCCATCAATACGTCCAGTGGCTGCGTGTACTGCCCGCGCACCGTCGAAACTCCGTGCCGCGCGTCCTTCGTCTTGATGAACGCGTCCAAAATATCGTGCCGCTGCTCCGCGTCCGCGATCGTGCCCGCCTCGTACGAAAGAATCTGCTTGTACGTCACGTTGATCGAAGCGTTTGCCTCCGCGATTGCTTCGCCGGGTTTCATGCGTCCGAACACGTGTAGGAACAAAGTCTTCGTCGCCGAGCCGGCGTTCCATTGCAAGATATTTCGTCCTGGATACAGAGCCGAAGCCATCGTCAGCGGAATGAATGCATCCGGCGACTCGCCAACCTTCACGCCCGTGAAGTTCGGCGGCAACACGCCGACGATATCGAACACTCGCTGCCGGATGTGGAGTTGCCGCCCGACGGCATCCGCCGCGCCCTGCATCCGTCTTTGCCAAAACGAGTAGCTCACCACCGCGATCGGATGCGCGTCGAGCCCGGTATCCACTTCCGACCCAAACGTGCGCCCCTCGATCGGCTCAACTCCCAAAATTGAAAAATATCCTCCGCTCACCAGCAGCACGGGCGTCGGGCTCCCTTGCTCCGAAGAACTGAGTGATATCGGCACCGGCAGGGCATTGCTATGCGTAGCGAAGAGTCCCGAAAACGCCGTGTTCTGGTCGCGCAGCCCTTCGAATTCGTGGAAGCTGAAAAGATTCCGTTCGCCGCTTGAGACCCCGTTCATCATTCCCGTGGCTTCTGGATCGGAAAGCACCACAAGCTCTTGCGGGTTCTGTACTGGCAGGTCGCGAAGCAGGACGGCGTTGATCACGCTGAAGATCGCCGTGTTCGCTCCGATCCCCAACGCCAGCGTGAGGATGGCGATCGTCGTGAAGGCTGGACTCTTCCCCAGTGCGCGAATCGCAAATCGCATGTCCTGTCGGAAACTCTCCATTCGTCACCCGCCGGCGCAGGCTGCGCCTGTCATATAGACGAGCGGCGTCACTTTTCGTTACCGAGCTTCGCCTTCGCGGCGTTGACGCTCCCGAACTGCTGTGGTTCAATCCGCTTCGCCCGAGCGAGTGCGTACGAAGTTCCCGGTTTTTCCCTGACTCTAGAATTTGCCGGCGCCGTTTCGCGCCATGGCCGCAAACCGCGTGCGCTCGCTCGAGAATGCACGAGGAGGAACGATGCCGAATTCCGCTTCGAAGGTCCGCTGTGCCGCCGTTGTGATCGCTTTGCTTTGCTGCACCGCGTGCTTCGCGCAGACATCCGACGAACAGAATCCGCTACGCCAACTCCATTTCCGCGCGCTCGGCCCCGTCGGCAATCGTGCCGCTGCCATCATCGGCGAGCCCGGCAATCCGCTTGTCATGTACGTCGGCGCGGCGTCCGGCGGAATTTTCAAGACCGACGACGGCGGGAACAATTGGCGGCCGGTTTTCGATGAGCAGGATGTCGCCGCGGTCGGCGCGCTCGCCATGGCGCCTTCGCAACACTCCACCATTTGGGCGGGCACCGGTGAACCGTGGCTGATTCGCCCCGATTACCCGATGGGCGACGGCGTCTATAAATCCACCGACGCGGGCAAAACTTGGCAGCACGTCGGACTCGAAGACACCGGCCACATCGCGCGCATAGTCGTCGATCCGCAAAACCCCGACACCGTTCTCGTCTGCGCCGTCGGCCAGGCCTATAAGGCGCAGCACGCGCGCGGGATCTTCCGCACTCGCGACGGGGGCCGCAACTGGGAACAGGTTCTCTACGTGGACGACAACACCGGTTGCTCCGAGCTCGCCATGGACGCGCGCAATCCGCAGACGCTGTTCGCCGGAATGTGGCAGCTCGATATCAAAACGTGGAGTCTCAATAGCGGCGGAAAATCCAGCGGCGTCTACGTCTCTCACGATGGCGGCTCGTCGTGGAAAAAAATCAGCGGCCACGGCTTGCCCGACGCGGATCACGCTTTGGGAAAAGTCGCCGTCGCTATCGCGCCCTCCGATTCCAATCGCGTCTACGCGCTCGTTCAAGGCGCGACGCCCGAGCTTTACCGCTCAGCTGACGGCGGCGCAACTTGGCGCCTCGTCAATCAGTCTCACTTGCCGACTGAGCGCTCACC
>DASTCZ010000102.1:0-7446 GCA_035710585.1 Candidatus Acidiferrales bacterium
CGCGCGATGGCCAAGCGTATGAAAGCCACCACTTACGAACTCGACAGCAGCCACGTGCCGATGCTTTCTCAGCCCGAGAAGGTCCTCGATGTCATTCGTGCCGCGGCGAAAGCCGTCCAAGGTGCCGCCGCGGCTGGAGCATAAACTTCATCGGCGCTGGCTCGAACCTTTTGTCTCGGAGAGATCACGATGGCGATCACAAGAACTGAAGTAGAGCATTTCACCGTGATCTCTTCGAGGCGGTTCGAAAATGTCGTGGATTCGTTCAGGGCAGCGGTCGGTCAGCCCGATATGCTTCAATTCTCGAAAGCCACCGCCGGAGCAAAGACGTTCGCTGAGTTTAAGAAAGTAGTCGAGAAGGGGTTGGGCAGGACTGACCTGATGATTTTTCTGGAACTCGATCAGGGAGCAGTGTTGCAGAAGGAAAGCGGTGAAGGCGGCCAGAAGATCGTTCGCTTCATCACGGGAAACCCGCTAATCATGAAGGAGATGGTGAAACACGTTCCAGACGCTGGCGCTTACGCGCCGGTCACCGTGCTCATCGACGAGCGCGCTGACGGCGTGCATCTGTCCTACGACAGAATGGCGAGCTTCCTGGCGCCATACAAGAATGATCAAGCATTAGCCGTCGCCCGCGATCTCGACTCGAAGGTCGAAACCCTCCTCCGCGAGATCGCACAATAATCAGGGTGTCGGAGTAGGGCCCTACTCATACCTCAGCGCCACCACCGGCTCCACTCTCATCGCCCGCATTGCCGGCACCAGGGTCGCCACGAGCGACACCGCAATCATCAACGCGCAAACCGACGCAAGCGTCACCGGATCGTTTGGCTTCACGCCGAACAGCATGTCCTGCAGCAATTTCGAAGTTCCCACTGCCGCCGCCAATCCCAATCCCGAGCCGATTACCGCGAGCGTCAACCCTTGCCTCACCACCAGCCATAGCACTTCTGCGCGTGAAGCACCGAGCGCCACGCGAATCCCGATCTCTCCCGTCCGCTGCGTCACAAGATAAGACATCACGCCATACGTCCCCACCGCTGCCAGCAGCAGCGCCAGGCCCGCAAATACGCCCAGCAAAAACGTTTCATTCGTGTCCGTCGCCATCGAATCCGATGTGATGTCCTTAATCGTCCGCACGTCGTACACCGCCAGCGTGCTGTCCACGTTTCTCACCGCTCCCCGAATCCCGCTCGCGAGCAGTTCCGGTCTCCCGGCTCCCAACACCGCGATGTTCATCGGCTCGCCACCGCCAAACAAATCTCGCGTCAACGCGAAATATGCCTCGGGCGGAGTCGCCGTCCGCAGTCCCCACTCGCGAATATCTCCCACCACTCCCGCGACCCGAAAATGCGTATCTTCGCCCTGGTGAAATTGCCTCCCGATGGGATCTTCTCCGGGCCAGAATTTCTTCGCCATGGTTTGATTGATCACCACGTCCAGCACAATCGGGTTGAACTCCGGATTGTTCTTCCCCGATTTATACGCGTCGAACGCCTGTTGCGCCCGCGCCCCAAATTCCTCAACGTCCTTCGCGTTCAGCGCGCGTCCTTCCAGCAGCGGCACGCCCATCACGCGGAAATAATCCGGAGTGATCGCCGCCCACTGCACCAGCACGCCTTTCGACGTGCTCGCCGGCTTTCCGTCAACCACGACGTATCCGTTGCTGCCGCCCTGGATCGGCAATTCGGAAGTGATCGCCGCTCCCTGCACGCCCGGCATCGCCTGCAACTCCGCCAGCAGCCGGTTGTAAAACTCCAGCTCCTTTGCCGGCGTCGAATACCGCGTGTCGGGCGGCAAAATCCCGGCTGTCAACACGTGCTCCGCATTAATTCCAACCTGCACGTTCCGCAAATTTGAAAACGTTCGCAGCAGCAGCGCCGCCCCCGCCAGCAAAGCCAACGAAAGCGCAATCTCTACCGTTACCAGCACGTTTCTCATAGCCCGCCCGCTCGCTGACGCCGTCTGCACCATCTTTCCCGAAGCGCGCAGCTCATCAATCAGATTCACGCGCGAAGTCTGCACCGCCGGCGCCAGTCCGAACAAAACGCCGATCACCACGCTCACACCCAGCGTGAAGAGAAGCACCATCCAATTGACGCCCACCGGATTCGGTTGAGGGAAAGGCAATCGCTTCGCGCTCACCAGCAAAGTTAGGCACGTGTATGCCAATCCGATTCCCGGTATCGCTCCCAACACCGCTAACATCACGCTCTCCGTCAGAAGTTGACGCACGATTCTCCCGCGCTCCGCGCCCATCGCCGTTCGCACCGCGATCTCGCGCCTCCGGTCCGTCGCCCGCGCCAGCAACAGGTTCGCCACATTCGCGCAAGCGATCAGCAGCACCGCGCCCACCGCGCCGAACATCAGCCACAGCTGCGTGCGGAAATTGCCGATCAGCTGCTCGCGAAGCGGCGTCACGATCGAAACCACTTTGTAGTTCGATCCCGGATTCGCATTCGAAATTGCCGTCGAAATCGCCAGCAAATCTGCGCGCGCCTGCTCGATCGTCACCCCACTCTTCACGCGCCCGATCGCGCGCAAGTGGTGCTCACCCCTCGGCCCGAGCTTTTTCGGCGACATGTCGATGGGCACCCACAAATCCGCCCCGCCGGGCACCCGATACCACGCTGGCATGATCCCCACGACGTGATATGGCTCGCCGTTCAACTGCAAATCCGTATTGATCGCGCTCACCTGTCCCGCGTATTGACGTTGCCAGAACGGGTAACTCAAGAGCGCGACCCGATTTTTTCCCTCAGCATCCTCGCCGTTCAAAAACGGCCGCCCGTAAATCGGCTGCACCCCGAGCATGGAAAAAAAGTTGGATTGCGTCTCGACCACGTTTGCCCGCTCCGGCTCACCCGCTCCCGTCACGTTGTAGCTCTCGGTGAACGTATACACCGCCATGTCCGCAAACGTCCGGTTCTGCGCCCGCCAATCCAAAAAATCCTGCCCCGTCAGAGGAAAATTTCCCGGCGCCTCCTCGGTCATGTTCAGCTGCACGATCTGCCCCGGCTCGGAAAAAGGCAGCGGCCGCAGCAGCACCGCATTCACCATGCTGAAGATCGCCGTGTTCGCTCCGATCCCGAGAGCAAGCGTCAGCACGGCCAGCGCCGTAAACCCCGGCTTACGCGCGAGCAATTGCAATCCGTACCGGATGTCCTGCAGCAGCTTTTCCATGATTCCCTCCGTCCGTTCGCGTATTGCCTGGAGCTCGTGCTCGGGACGAGCCGGTCTGCCCGTGCATCTCGATCTTCGTCGCTCGGGGGCAACAATCCCCTATGCCGATAGACGAGAGAATCGGGCTAGCGTCACGACGTCATACGGGAATTACTGCCAAGAAGTTCCGTTTATTCCTGAACTGTTCCCAAAGAGGCGTTTCTGCACCTTCCGCGTCTGCGCCTTCGCCCCGTTTGGGATGTCTCCGCGGGTAGGGTGGTGTTGACTCTAGCTTCTCGTCTTTATCAGTGTTTATCAGTCCCGCTCTGCGGGATCAGTGCCTGCCTGCCGGAAGGCAGGGCTCCGCGTTTGCTTTTCCCTCTCGCTCATCCCGCTAAATTTTTCACTACAAACCACACATTCGCCGGCCGCTCCGCCAACCTCCGCATGTACCACGCGAACCAAGCCGTCCCATAAGAAATAAGCACGCTCACGCGATGCCCAGCGCGCGCCAACCGCTCCTGCTCTCCGCGCGCGATTCCATACAGCATTTGAAATTCAAGCTGCTCGCGCGGCACTCCTGCACCTGCCGCAAACTCGCAAATCCGCCCAATCATCGCTGTGTCGTGCGTTGCAATTCCCGCCACCGCCCCCGCCGCGATCGCATCCTTCGCCATCATCCGCTTCGCCAGCTCGAAGTATGCGGCATCGACGCCTCTCTTCTGCGGAAACGCCACGTCTGCGTTCTCTTTATATGCGCCCTTTACCAAGCGGATCGCAGGCCCCAGCGGCAGCAGCGCCTCCAAATCCGCCGGCGTCCGCCGCAAATACGCCTGCAGGCAAACTCCCACATTCGCGCATTTCTCTCGAGCGCGCCGGTACATCGCCAGCGTCCGGTCCACATACGCGCTCGATTCCATATCAATCCAAATCGTGCCCGACGTCCTTCGACTCAGTCCCGCCGAAACTCGGTTATCCGGCCGCGCCGTTTCGCTCTCCACACTGCCCGCCTCCAAAATCCTCTCCAGATTCTTCCAGCAAACTTCTTCTCCCAAATCCAGCCCGAGCTGCGTCAATTTCACGCTCAGCGATCCCGGCAGATCGCGCGCCCGCATTTTCGCCAACACGCCAACGTAGTGCTCCGCAACGGCCTCAGCCTCGCTCGCTTGCGTCACATTTTCTCCGAGCCGCGACAGCATCGATTCGATTTCCATCCGACGCAAAATTTCCGCCGCTGCTAGCGCGTCCTCCACGCGCTCCCCGGGCAAAAATCTCCGCGACGCCCGATTCACAAAACTCCACCGCGTCGCGTGCTCCCGCAGCCACACGCTCTGCGAAGCCCGTATCAAGCTGTCCCGCGCTAAACTCATCCTCTACTAGTCCCCCAGCATCTTCGTGCTCTTCGTGTACTCCGTGTCCTTTGTGCTAAAGCCCTTGCCTTATCTCCGCGTTCCTTTGCGCTCTCCGTTCCTCTGCGTCAGATTTCGCTTTTCCTTTTGCCTTTGCCCTTAATTTGAAATCTCAAATTTCAAATTTGAGATTGCCTTTGCCTTCCGCTTTCTGCTTTCTGCCTTCCGTTTTTCCCTGCCTCCTTGCTTCCCTGCCTCCAGCTCTTACCTCTTCGCCTTCTCCACAATATCTCTCACATCCTTCAGCAGCGCCTGCGAGTCAAACACCACCCCATCCCGTATCGTCCACTTCACGCATTGTTCGTGCTGTTCCTTCCTGTCCTGGCTTACCCGCGTCACTCCATTCCCATAAAACACTTTCATGTCGGCGAGCGGATTCTCCGAGACCACCACCAAATCCGCCAAATATCCCGGCCGCACTACTCCCAGTTCCGGATTTTTCACCACGCGCGCGCCGTTCTCCGTCGCCGCGTGCATCGTCTCCAGCGGCGAAAACCCCGCCTCCTCCAGCAACTCCAGCTCGCGAATCGTCCCGAATCCCCACAACTCAAATAAAAACCCCGTGTCCGATCCCACCGCCACCACACCGCCGCGATTCTTGTAATCGTTCACGAACTCCATCCAGATCCGGTAGGCCCGCGCCCAATCCGCTTCCTTGTTCGAAGTCCACTCATAAAAATAAGAAGCGTGGTGCGCGGGATTCGGCCGGAACGAATCCATCACCACCGGCAGCGTGAACGCCGCATGCCACGGCAAATTCTCCGCGCGCTCCACGTCGCGATTCGCCTCATAAATTTCAAACGTCGGCACCATAATGAATCCGGTCTTGTGCATCGTCTCCAGCAACGAATCGATCACTTCGCCGTGCAGTTTCCCCACGTCGGCTTGCAGCCACGAACGCCCCGTCTCCAAAAACCTGTCCGGCTCGCTCGAATAGTTGTAGCCCGGCGGCAGATCCTGAATCGTCTGGTCCGAATACGAACTCTCCGGATATCCGTAGTGGTGCTCGATCGTCGAAGCTCCATTCGCCGCAATTTGCACCGCGTTCATCGGATACACGCCGTCCTGCCCGATGTGCACCGCGAGCCCCATCCCGTTTTTCCGCGTCTCCTCGCCAATTGCCTTGAACACGTCCGGCCACAATCCCGGTTTGCCCGTGATCTTCACTCCGTCCACGCCCCACGAGTGCCATTCGTCCACAATTTGCTTCGCGCCATCGGGAGTCGCCAGCCGCGAATCGTTCCCGCGCCAGAAGGGATACACATACAACCGCGGCGCGATGATCTGGTTCGCCGCAATTTTCCTTTTTTCTTCCACCATTTGTTGCGGCGTGTCACTGCCCACGTTAAACGTGCGCACCGTCGTCACGCCCGATCCCAGCAGCAGCTTGTAGATGTATTCCGCTGGCACGTCGCGCGACGAATTGATGTGAACGTGGCAATCAATCAGCCCGGGAGTCACATACATTCCGTGCGCGTCAATTTCGCGCTGTCCGCTAGCTGCGCCGCGCGCTCCTCGCCCCGCGTTCGCGTCCTCTCCCGCCATCATCGTACCCGGCCCGCGCCCGCGCGCCACCGCATCGGTCGGCACGATGCGCTCAATGCGGTTCCCCTTAATGAAAATATCCACCGGCCCATACGCAGGCGCGCCCGACCCATCAATCACCGTCGCCCCGCGTATCACCAGCGACGCGTACGGCCCTCCCTGCTCACTCGCCGTCGCCGCGCCCGCGCTTTGCCGATCGGCATTTTTGTAGCTGCTCTCCGCTCCACGCACTTTCGCCGCGAAAGACCACGCCACGAGGACCAACACCACAGCAGCCACCAGGGCGCTCGTACTGCGCCGAATAATTCCACTAGCTCGCGTCATCTCGCCCCCAAAAATTTCGCCGCGATTCTATCCCCGCTCCCGCTTCGCCGAAAGCCAGAACGCAAAATTACTCGGTGCCGAAAACTGCGTAATGGTCGCTTTCGGCAACCCGTTACGTTCGGTTTTCTACTTGCGACTGTCGGTGGGTCTTTGTCGCTCTAGGTGGGCATGCGGCGGTGTGCTGCTTCTTCAATCGTTTGCTGCATCAAGTTTCGAAAGCTCTCAGCGATCGTTCCCAAAACCTTTACCCGTTCGCGGCACAGAATTTCCTCGTGGTCGATTCTAACGATTCTGCAGTCTCGATTTTTGGTTGGTGCATTCGTATCAAAACAGACCGGGTCATAATGACCGCCGCCAGCTCTTGCAAACTGCACAAACCCTTTGGCGATCAAAGAATTCCACAGAAACTTATCCTTCGAGAGTTCGAGAAATAGTCTGTCCAAGCCCGTGCCCAGCGGATTCGCCATGAGCGTATGGCTTTCAAGGTCAACGTCGGCCCAGCGGTGATTCAGCACAAGCCGCTCATACAGCCGGGGGAACTTCGCCGGTAGTTTTTGATAAATCAGTTCTAGGGCCGAGTGCTCAGTCACGGTAGCTGCTGGCCGCCACTCCTTGTCGCCATACTCGTCAGGCTCTCCCACAGCGAGCTCCCACGCAACCGGATCCAGAGCTTTATCAGCGTGCATGTCATCTAACTTCGCAAAACTTTCCACATATTTTTCAACCAATTCTTTCTCTTGGTCCATGACCGAGCCCATATTCCTCACGAGCGGAGATTCGATACTTTCGTCAGTCTCAATCCGTGCTCATCCGTGTCCATCCGTGGATAGGCCTGCAGTTCGATTCTCTCCCTGCTTCCTTGCCCTGACCTGACCGGGGATTTTTGTACCAGGTGGAGTGAGAGAGAATTCACCTGGAGGGGGAAGACCGGTCATGCCCATGACTCGCTACAAGCCGGAGCAGATCGTGACGCTGCTGCGGCAGATTGAAGTTGCCATCGCCAACG
>DASTCZ010000103.1:0-6282 GCA_035710585.1 Candidatus Acidiferrales bacterium
GGAGTCGTTGGAGGGCTGTACGCCAAGGCTCAAGGAGAACCTGAAGAAATCTCGAGAGCGGTCTACGAGCATTATCAGCCCACGGGCGCGGATGAAGCGATACCTTCGAATTTGACAGGGTGCGCTGTGTCGCTCGCAGACAAGATTGATTCGCTCGTTGGATGTATTACTTTCGGCCTTATCCCAACAGGTTCAAGTGATCCTTTCGGGTTGCGCCGAGCGGCGCTTGGAATCGTGAAGATCATTCTTGAACGCAAACTTCCAATTTCTCTTTCGGCTGCGGTTTCTGCAGGAGTCCGAGCGCTTCATGCCAATCCTCCGAAAGCTAAAGTGAAACATGAAGTCGAAAAAGTAGTGTTTGATTTCATTGCTGACCGCGCGAAGTTTATATTTCGGGAAAAGATGGGATTTGCCTATGACGAGGTGAACGCAGCATTGGCAGCGGGATCGGATGATCTCGTGGATGTGCAACGCCGGCTTGAGGCGATCAAGGCGACCAGACGGACGAAGAACTTTGAGCCGCTGGCAGTATCCTTCAAACGGATTCGGAAGATTGTCGAGAAGGCGGGTGATCCCGCCGGGTGGCGTGCGGCGGCAGTGAAGCCTGACCTGTTTGACCAACCAGCGGAGCGCGCGCTGCACGATGCGGCGCAGACAGCGGCGAAGAGGGCGGGCGCGGAGAAGCGCGCTGGGCATTATCGCGAGGCTCTGCAAGTGATCTCGGAACTGCGGCCCTCGGTGGATCGATTTTTCGACGATGTGCTCGTGATGGCCGAAGACGAGGCGGTGAGGAAGAATCGGCTCACGATGCTGGCCGAGCTTTTGTCAGAATTTTCAACGGTGGCGGATTTTTCGGAGATTGTTACCGAGACCCGGTGAATTGCGGCACATACAACCACCGTCCGAATCGACACAAACCTCAACGTCGGCGTGCCGACATTTATCTTAAGGTTCGAATACAAGTTCGCATTGAATCGCAATTAAAGGAGACGAAGTGAAATACGTTTATTTCTTTGGCGGCGGCAAGGCGGAAGGCACCGGAGACATGAAGGAGGTGCTGGGAGGGAAGGGCGCGGGCCTCGCGGAAATGACCCGAATTGGGTTGCCGGTGCCGGCGGGATTTACGATCACGACCGAGGCATGCGACTACTATTTCAAGCATGGCGAGAAACATCCGGCTGAATTGCGCGGCCAGGTCGATGCGAATCTGAAGCGGCTCGAGAAGGTGACTGGTAAAAAACTGGGAGACGCGAAGGATCCTCTGCTCGTAAGCGTGCGTTCCGGGTCCGCCCGCTCGATGCCCGGGATGATGGAGACCATTCTCAATCTCGGTCTCAATGAAGAATCCGTGGCAGCCTTGGCTAGGAACACCAAAAACGAGCGCTTTGCGTACGACGCATACCGCAGATTCGTGCAGATGTATTCCAGCGTAGTGATCGGCCTACCTAAAGAAGAACTTGAACATCTGTTGCGCGAAATGAAGCAGCGTAAGGGAGTGAAAGACGACACGCAGGTAAGTGCGGAAGGCTGGAAGGAACTCGTCGGCGAATACAAGGATTACTTTAAGAAGAAGACAGGCAAGGATTTTCCCGAAGATCCTAAAGATCAGCTCTGGGGCGCGATCGGGGCGGTGTTCGCTTCGTGGATGGCCGAGAAGGCTGTGACCTACCGGCGCGTGGAGAAAATCACGGGGCTGCTTGGCACTGCGGTAAACGTGGTGCAGATGGTGTTCGGAAACACGGGCGAGAATTCCGGCACGGGAGTTTGTTTCACGCGGGACCCATCAACGGGCGAGAAAACATTTTACGGTGACTTCCTGCTCAACGCGCAAGGCGAAGACGTGGTGGCGGGAATCCGGACGCCAATGCATCTCGGCGAGATGGCGAAGCGTATGCCAAAGGTCTACAAACAGCTCGAAAAAGTTCGCGAAACGCTTGAAACACATTATCGCGACATGCAAGACATGGAGTTCACCGTCGAGGAAGGCAAGCTGTACATGCTGCAAACGCGGGTGGGGAAGCGCACACCGACGGCAACGTTCCGCATGGCCTTTGACATGGCCAACGAAAAACTGATCTCGCGAAATGAAGCCCTCGAACGCATCAAGCCAGAAGACATCGAGCGACTGTTTTATCCCGTGATCGATCCAAATGTATCGCGCAGTGAGCTGGCCAAGCGGAAAATCGCGAACGGGATTAACGCGGTGCCAGGCGCGGCGTCTGGAAGGGCCGTATTTTCGGCGCACGAAGCGGAGGAATGGGCGGCGCGCGGCGAGAAAGTGATTCTGATTCGCCGCGAGACAAGTCCAGAAGATGTGGGTGGGATGTTCGTGGCGCAGGGAATCTTGACGGCCACGGGCGGGAAAACGAGTCACGCTGCGGTGGTGGCGCGCGGCTGGGGCAAATGCTGCATTGTCGGAGCAGAGTCAATCGATGTCGACTACTTAAAGAAAAACATGAAGGCTGGGAACAGGAACATTGGCGAAGGCGACTGGCTTACCCTCGATGGTAATCAGGGCGAGGTTTTCGATGGCCAAGTGGCGCTGGCGACTCCGGAGCTTCCGAAAGCGTACTTTGAAATCATGAAGTGGGCGGATGGAGTGCGCCGGCTTGGAGTGCGGACCAACGCGGACACGCCACATGACGCTACAAAGGCGCGGGAAATGGGCGCGGAGGGGATCGGTTTGTGCCGCACCGAGCACATGTTTTTCAAGGATTTCGAACAACCTGAAAAAAGCGCGGAGCGGCAGCTTGCCATTCAGCAGATGATCATCGCCGACAGCCCGGAAGCGCGAAAAACGGCGCTGGCTAAGCTGCTGCCATTTCAGCGGCGAGATTTCATCGGAATCTTTAAGGCGATGGACGGCCTTCCTGTCACGATCCGACTGATCGATCCGCCGCTGCACGAATTTGTCCCGCACGATCCGGAGAAGCAGGCGGAGCTCGCGAAGAAAATTGGAGTCAGCGTGGAAGTGGTGGCACGCCGCGTCGAACAATTGCACGAGGCGAATCCCATGCTCGGGCACCGAGGCTGCCGGCTGGCGATTACCTATCCCGAGATACTCGAGATGCAGGTTCGAGCGATCATCGAGGCGGCGATCGAGTGCAAGCAACGGGGAATTAAAGTGTTACCTGAGATCATGCACCCTCTCGTTTTGGATCGGAAGGAATTGCAGATCCTGACCGACGCGACCCGGCGAGTTGCAAATGAAGTGATGGCTGAGAAAAAAGCGAAAGTCGAGTATCTCGTCGGTACGATGATCGAGCTGCCCCGTGCGGCGTTGCTCGCCGACCAGATCGCGGAGGTCGCCGAATTTTTCTCCTTCGGCACAAACGATCTGACGCAAACAACGATGGGTCTCTCGCGCGATGACGCCGGACGCTTCCTGCCCGATTACGTCGATGAAAAGAAAGCGGGGATTTTCCAGGCAGACCCATTTCAGACGCTCGATGTCGATGGGGTCGGGCTGCTGGTTCGCTGGGGAATTGAACGTGGGCGAAAAACGCGGCCAAAATTGAAGATTGGAATTTGCGGAGAACACGGAGGCGATGCGGAAAGCGTGAAGTTCTGTGATGCGGTGGGGATGAACTACGTCAGCGCTTCTCCCTATCGCGTGCCGATCGCGCGCCTGGCGGCGGCGCAGGCGGTGTTGGAAAAGAAGAACGCCAAGAAATCGGCCAAAAAATCCTAAGAAACTGCGCGGACGCGCGAGGAGCGAGTGGCCAACAACCTCACGGTCGGAATTTGCGGCGGCACGGGCTCGGGCAAGACGACGATCACGAACCGACTGATCAGCGCGCTTTCCGAGCAGACGGTCGTGTTGCTGCAGCAGGACCACTATTATAAGGACCTGCCGCACCTCAGCTTTGAGCACCGCGCAAAACTCAATTTTGACCATCCGGATTCCGTCGAGACTCCGCTGATGATTCAACAATTGAAGGCGCTGCGTGAAGGGCGCGGGGTGGACCGGCCTGTCTACGATTTCACGCAGCACCGCCGAATTGCGGAAACCGTGCGCGTGGAGCCGCGTCCGGCGATCATTCTCGAAGGCATTTTGATTTTCGAGAATGCCGAAGTGCGGAAGTTGCTCGACATAAAAATATTCGTCGATACTGACGCGGACATCCGGTTCATTCGGAGATTGCGGCGGGATGTGCGTGAACGCGGCCGAACGGTGGAGACAGTGATCGAGCAGTATCTGACGACGGTCCGGCCGATGCACAATGAGTTCATCGAGCCCTCGAAGCGACATGCAGACGTCATTATTCCCGAGGGCGGGCACAATAATGTTGGGATCGATCTGGTGATCCAGAAGATTAGGTCGCTGCTGCCGAGAGCGTGATTCGGTTTGAACCGAGGCAGTAATTAAAGTAGCGCTGCAGCGTTCACGTCGCGAGCATTCAGATATCTCAGATCGATTCTTAACTGAAGTTGATGTGTGTGTCGAACTGTCGGCGCTCCGACTTTCAATGCGATACCTTCAGCCTGCACGCGAAAGCTTTTCAAATAACTAAATCTTCGCTTGAAGTGTCGGCGACACGACAGCTCAAGTCTTGCGTTCACTGTTTCGCACCCTTCTGTGAGCGGCGTACGCTCGCGGTTCACGATTGATCGAGCGTCTGCTCTTGAGATTGATCAATGTTGGTATGCGACCGCCGCATGAAATAAATGTGGTAGGTGACTGCGTCCCACGCATTGTGAATCCCGGCAATCATTAAAAGAAGAGCAGCAGCCCCGACAGCAAACAGTGTTTTTCGTGCGTGCGCGGGTATGAAACAAGCCGACGCTGCGATGGCCGCGTAAGCTGTACATGGAAGCAGTGCGTGAAAGATCCAGTCCTCAAGTTCCGGAGAATAGATTGATTGAGATCGCATGCGGCGGATGACGGTGATTTCGTAGACGATTCCCCCGGCGCCGAACATTGCAAGCAAAATCGCGGGGCCCGAGAGGCTGCGCCAGGGCGCGCACAGAGTTGCGGCGATGATCAGGATTGAAGAGAAGTGAACGATCGTCGGCGTGGCGAAAGCTTCCGCAGCTGCCGCCTGTGGCCGCGCGAAAGGAAGATTCGCAATAAGCGCCATGACGACAAACTGCAATCCGATGAGCGCGCCGGCAGAGGAGCCGACGATCACGTAGAAGTTTTCCCAGCCTGTGAGTGCGGTCATTCTGGTCGCTTACTTTACCTTAATCGACAACTCGAACGGGACCACGTGAGCTACGCCAGATAATTATCTCGCGCGTCGCCCGAGGTGAGGCAACGGCTCAAACGCCACGCAGTTTCGCCGTCGACACATGGCTTAAAGTATTTCTTGAGATATGGGAGATCCGACTGAATCGCGTAGTTCTCACGTCGGCATGCGAAGGAAAAAGTACACCGCAAGGAACGCAAAAATGGCGTCGGGAGCCCAGCCAGCCATCATCGGAGGCAATTGGCCGACTCCGCCGAGAGCCTCGAAAAGAGTTGCCGTCGCCCAGTAGACGATTGCGATCCCCACGCCGAGGGCAACTCCTCCGATAGCGCCTCGTGTACCCACAAGCAGCGCAAATGGAATTGCGAGGAGTGTGATGACGGGAGCGATAACCGGGAAGGCGAGTTTCTTCTGGAGTTGTACTGTAAGCCGCGCCACATCGAAGCCGGCCTGGCGTAGTTCGCGGATATACTCTGCCAGCTGCCACCAGTCCATCTGGTAGTACTGCCGAACTTCCCGGTTGAAGTAGCTGGGCGGTTCGGAGAGCTCCGCAAGGCTCATTTTTTCGAAGGGGACATAACTGGTGATTTGCGCGCCATCGAAGTCGCGCAGCCATCCCGATTCGAGCGCCCAGGTATTTTTGTCGTTTGACCATCCTGCGCGCTCGGCATGGACTCGCCGCTTGAGCGCGAATGTGCGCGAATCGAGCTCGAACACGTTCAGCCCGCCAAACGATTCCGCGTCGGGATCGAAGACTTCATAGTTGTAGACCTTATTGTTCTCGCCAAAAATCCAGTTTCGGTTCGGCCGAAGATACGTCTGGGGAGGCTTGTCTTTGATGATGTTGCGCAGCTCGTCTTGCCGCTGATTGGCGTAAGGAAGAAAAGAATTATCGAGCGCGAGCAGGCCGCCGGCCAATAGCGCGCTGCCGGCGACCAGCGGAAAGGCAAGTCGGTAGAGGCTCATGCCGCTGGCTTTTATGGCGACAATTTCGTTGTTCTTCGTGAGTACGCCGATGGTGACGAGAGTCGCTACCAAGGCCGCGAGAGGAGAGAGCTGATAAAACAAAAATGGAATGTGGTAGCGGAAATAG
>DASTCZ010000104.1:0-4703 GCA_035710585.1 Candidatus Acidiferrales bacterium
TCACTCCGAATCCCTCGGCGGCCGCGAATCCGCCGAGCGCTCGCTCGCCGCACAGGCGCTCGAGTTCCGCGAACGCGACCTCAGCGCCGAATCGCATCTTGCAGCGGTTAGCGGCAACGCCCATCGCATCGCCGATGAAGTTGCTTCGGCGCAAGTCCGAGCAGCCGAATTGCGCGCCAGCGAGCAGTCGATGAAGGGCCGCTGCGACGCCGCGCGCGACACGCTGGCATCCGTTCGGGCTCGCCGTACCACTCTCGAACAGGTGCTCAACGACCGCGCCTACACCGCCGAGGCCGTCAAGAAGCTCTTCGCGGCGAATTCCCAGGGAGATTCGGCCGCGCGCGATTTCCGCGCCGTCGGCCTGCTTGCCGATTACGCCGAGGTCGAAGAGCAGCACGAACCCGCCGTCGAGCAATTCCTCCGCGAAGAACTCGAGTTCGTCATCGTCGAGACCTTCGATCACGCTCGCACCGGTATTTCCATGCTGCGCGAAGAATTGGGCGGCCGCGCCACCTTCTTCGTCGATTCGCTCAACAAGCTCCGCCTCGAGCCCGAAGAACCCACGATTCCGTTTCCGACCGCGGACGGTGTCGTTTCGCGTCTCGATCGCCTCGTGGAATTCCGCGATCCCCTCGGAGCAGCGGCAAAGCGCTTCCTGCCGCGCCTGAAGTCCGCCTATCTAGTCGATTCTCCATCCGCAGCGGAACAGCTCGCGCACCGTTATCCTGCGTTTAGTTTCGTCACGCCCGATGGCACCACCTACCAGGGCCGCATGGTTTCCGGTGGCCGCGCCGCCGAAGCCGGGCCGCTCGGCATGAAGCGCGAACTTCGCCAGCTCGAAGCGGAATCGCAGCAGCGCGAGCGCGAACTCGCGGACATGCAGGCCGAACTCGACGGCATCGAAGCCGATCGCCGCGATTGCGAAACCACTCTCGAACGATTGACCGCAGAACGCGTCGAAGCGGAGAAAGCTCTTGTTTCAGCCACACACCAGCGCGAACTCGCTCACGCCGAATCGGCCCGCATCGCCGCCGAGCTTGGCTCATGCCAGCAGGAAATCGAGCGGCTCCGCCGCGAAGTTGGCGCCGCGAAAGCGCGCTCCGAATTTGCCGAGCAGCAGCGCGCCGCCACCGTGCAGTCGCGTGCCGATGCCGAGCGGGAGATCGTCAACGCCGGCGCCCGTCTCGTCGAGGTGCGCCAATCGGTGGATACGCACCAGCAGGAGCTTGCAGCAAAGCGCGAAGAGCTCGCGACGCTTTCCGAGCGCCTTGCCACCGCCGAACTTTTTGCCAATCGCCTCGCGGAAGATCAGCGTGAAGCCGCGGCCCGCGCCGAAGCGCTTCGCACGCACCACGCCGAATTGCTCGCTGAGCGCGCGCAGCTCGATGACGAAAGCGCCGAGCACTTGCGCCGCCTGGAATCCCTGCAGGTGGAAAAAAATCGCCTCGACGCCCTGAAGGCCTCTCTCGAAACTGAATGGGAGCAGTCCCGCACGCGCACGCTTCACGTCGATGAATCCGTCCGTACCGCGCGCCAGCGGCTCAATGAAATTCGCGAAGAGCGCAGCCGCGTGGAAATCGATCGCGCGCGCAACGATTCCGAGCGCAATCACCTGCGCGAGCAATGCCTCGCCGAGCTGAATCTGCAGCCCGAAGATCTCATGGCGGAATTTCCGTCGCTGCTCACCGGCGATGAACTTGCTGCCGCGGACGCGAACTACCGTGAAATGCGCGAACGCATCGAGTCCATGGGCCCCGTCAATATGATGGCGCTCGAGGAATACAACGAGTGCGATCAGCGCTACGGATTCCTCACGCGCGAGCGCGACGATCTGCTCGCCAGCATCGCCGATACGCAGCAGGCCATCACCGAACTCGATCAGGTTTCGCGTGAACGCTTCGAAGAAGCCTTCGCTGCGATCAATGCCAATTTCACTGACGCCTTCCGCGCGCTCTTCGGCGGAGGCACCGGCGAGATGCGCCTCACCGAACCCGACAGCTCCGGCGATCCCGGCATCGACGTTGTTGCGCAGCCGCCGGGCAAGCGCCTGCAAAACGTCGTGCTGCTCAGCGGCGGCGAAAAAGCGCTCACGGCGCTCGCTCTGCTCATCGCCATCTTCCGCTACCAGCCGAGCCCCTTCTGCATTCTCGACGAAGTGGACGCGCCGCTCGACGAAGCCAACGTCGGCCGCTTTGCCGACATGGTCGCGCAGATGGGCGCGCACACGCAGTTCATCGTCGTCACGCACAATCGGCGCACGATGGAAATGGCGCCGGTGCTCTATGGCGTCACCATGCAGGAGCCGGGTGTGTCGAAGCTCGTCTCGGTGCGCTGGAACGAGGCCGAAGGCCAGCAGGCCCGCGCGGCGTCCACCGCGGCATAATTCGATTTTCACTGGTGACTGAGCGGCCGGTGCGATTGCGCCGGCCGTTTCCTTTTCTGCCGCTCGTTGCGAGCCCGATGTATACTCCGGCGTCTCGAATCGCCCGCGGCACCTGGATGCCGGGAGATCCGAAAAACCCGATGCGCCGCCAGATCAAACTCGCGTGTGCAGCCGCTGCGCTCCTGTTGTCGGCGTTGTTTCTTTCTCCAGCGACACCACGCTCCGCTGCACAGCAAGTCCTCCAGCCAAAATACGAGGATTCCACGGCGGGGCTAAAGCATGCCGTCGAAGACATGCTCGTCGCGGCAGGCAACCGCGATCAGACACATCTCACCGCCATCACAAAGGGCTTCTTGCTGCCGGATCCGCGGCAGTGGTTTTCGCGAGTCTTCGGCGCGCCGCAGGGAGAAATCTATACGCAGGCTTATGAGAAGCTCACGCCGAACATGCCAGAGGAACTGGCGCGCGATCTCTCCGATTTCGCGCTCAACAAGTTCACGTCAGTGGACATCACTCGCTTCACCGAAAGCTGCGACGGCCGCGCCGACGAGACCGAATATCCAGTGCTCGCGGGCCGAATTCAGCCCGAAGCGGTCAGCACTGTCACGTTTCATCGCGCCGATCTCAGCCATTCCATGCGCTACTTTGCATTCGTCGACGGCGCGTTTCGCTATCTCGGCAATCTTAAATCGCCCGAAGTCTTTGCCACCCCGGTCGATCCCGCCTCGCAGCGCTACGTCGCCGGCCTCGATGAGCATCCCGCGCTATTGGTGAAGGCGACTCCGCCGAATTTCCCGGTGCTCGCGCGATCGTACGTGGGCAACAGCGAGGTCGTGATGCACGCGCTCGTTTTGATAGATGGCAGCGTTGCGGAGGTTCATCCGATCAAGGGCCGCTGCTCCGTCGCTGAGCCGGTCGCGCTCGCCATGCGCAAATGGCGTTACGCCCCGACCGTGATTGACGGCCACCCTTCCGAAGTGGATATGACCATTCGCGTTTCCCTCGGCCGCCACTGGTAGAATGCTTTCAAATCGACAACCGGAGTTTTCATGAACAAGCAACTCACCGTAATCGCGTTCGCGCGCGCCAGAAGATCAAAAATAGCCGAAGCTCGTGAGGCTCTCTTCGCGCTCGTCGCGCCCACTCGCGCCGAAAAGGGCTGCATCAATTACGACCTGCACCAATCCGACGAAGATCCCACGCAATTTGTCTTTTACGAAAATTGGGAAAGTGACGCGGCGCTCGAAGCCCACGCGAATTCGCCGCATCTCCAAGCGTTCCGCAAAATTTCCGGCGCAATCCTCGATGGCCCTGCCGAACTAACCCGCTGGCGAGCGGTTTCCAAGAAATAGCCGCGAGCGAAACGGCGAGTGACCCGCCTTCGCTGCGGGTCACTCCCCGACTACTTCGAAAAGCAGTTTCCGGAACCCGGGGGAATAGGAGGTACAGGGCCAGAGGTGTCCGCGCGAGCGGCTGAGGTCATCGCCGTTGCGCAAATCAGCATCGCCGCCAGCACTAGCAGTAGTCGTTTCATCTTGCTCCTTTCTCCGCTGCCGCAATGCTTCGCGGCAGAAGCTCGTTGCGCATCGCCATTTGCTTGTTACTTCAAATGGCTCTCATACCACGCCACAATCCGGTTCAACCGATCCACCAAATGCTTTTCCTCGCGCAGCCCGTGCGGCTCGCGCGGATAAATCACCATCTCGGCCTCCACGCCGTAATGCTTCAGTCCGCGATAGAGCTCCTCGCTCTGCCCGATTGGATCGGTCGTGTCCGCATCGCCCTGCAAAATCAGCGTCGGCGTCTGCGCGTTCTTCAAATATTTCACCGGCGAACTCTTCATGAAGCCGTCGAGATTTTCGTACGGCGTGCCGTAAAACCACTCGTCGTAAGAGGAACCACTCTCTGTGCCGAATTCCGACGCCAGATTCGCGAGGCCAGCGCCCGATACCGCCGCCTTGAATCGCTTCGTCTGCGTGATCGCCCACTCCGACATGTACCCGCCGTACGACCAGCCGCCAATTCCCAGCTTGTCCGGGTCGGCGATGCCTTGCGCGATCAGGTAATCCACGCCCGCCATCACGTCCTTGAAATCCGCGCCGCCCCAATCGCCGCGGTTCATCTCGATGAATTTGTGGCCGTAGCCCGTCGACCCGCGAATATTCGGGTAGAAAACCGCAAAGCCGTGCGCCGCCAGCAGCTGCCCCCACGTCTCGATCGAATCGCTCCACGCCCCCGTCGGCCCGCCATGCACCAGCACGATCGTCGCAACGCGCGTCCCCGGCTGATAATTCGCCGGCTTCAGCAGCGCGCCTTCGAT
>DASTCZ010000105.1:0-3115 GCA_035710585.1 Candidatus Acidiferrales bacterium
TCTACCCGTGAAAATGGTGCACGTCGTAGAGGCGCCAGGCGGCGTCGATGATGCAGGCGTGTTCGCCGATGACTACGTAGCGATAGTGGCGGGGCTGAGCCGGAAGGCGCGAGAGCAAATCCTCGGGCATGGGATACGCCCACTGGCGAATGTCTTTTTCGACTACGGACCCTACATGTAGTCGGCCTTCGAACGTCGGGCTCCAATGTTCTCGCGCGACAAATTCGGCGGGCAGCTCGTTGCGATGTGCGCGATACCAACTATTCATCGCGTCCCTGTCCTGGCTCGTGAATAGAATCGGCTTCGACTGCTGCGATGAATCGCGATCGCGAACTTGTGCCGGAGCGCAGACAGCACCACCTATCGGAAGCAATAGGAGAATTGCAAGCTTTTGGGGCAGCCACCGCGAGTTCATTCGTGCACTCCCGAATCTGAGCGCTCCGCAAACAAAAACGGGGCCTCGCTTCCGTGCGAAGCCCCGCGAATCATAGCGCTAATCCTCACAAATTGACGTTGATCACATCGGCGACGCGCCAACCGCGGTCGACCAGGACGACGTGACCGCCTATGACGTAGTAACGGTAACCAGGGGGCGGGGCGGGAAGGTCAACCATAAGATCTTCCGGGACGGGGTGCACACGGCGGCGCCAGTCGTTATCTAGCGTGAATCCGACCACGAGGCGGCCGTCCAAGTCCGCCGACAGGCGATCTTCGGTCCGGAATCCCACTACCGGATGATCATGGTGCTTTTCCGCCCAGCCGCGGGCGACTTCGCGCTCGTGATCGTCAAACTGGGGATGCTGATTGTCCCAATGATGCTCGTGTTTTTGCTCCTGGCGTTCCTGCGCATAGATTCCCGTGCTGGCGAACAGTGCAAAAAACGCCGCCATGCCAATCCCTGCGATCCAACGTGCCCTCATGAATAATTCCTCGCTTTCGATGGGACGCGAACCCGAAGAGCGCGGCTGGATCTTGCGGATCGCCGCGAATCCCTCGGGCTATCGCCTCCTATGATTACGCGCCGCCGGCGTCAGCCAGCAAGCTGAGCGGCACGCAGACATTTGATGGCTCGGGCTGCGAATTCGATGAGGCTTTGGGACTTACGTATTCGAGGCAGTAACAAATGAAGGCGAGAATCCTCTGCGTGCGGAGACTTCCACCGAGAATCCTCGCCAATGCAATTGCCGCCGCGAGCCGCCGATCAAAGATCGGAGGAGCGGATTGCGCTACCGTTCAAAGTGATAGGACTCGTGCACACGCCAATCGCGATCGACGAGCACCAACCGGTCCCCAATGATGACGTAACGAAAATCGCGAGGTTGCGGCGAAAGCTGCTGGACCAGATCCTCAGGCGCCGGCCGCGCGCGACGTGCAAGATCTTCGTCAACGACCATGCCGACCTGTAAACGCCGGTCGAGATCGCCGGCATCAATACGGATGCCGAATCCGCCGAGAATGCCGCGAACAACGTCAGGGTGCTGCTGGTTCCAGGAGCGAATTACCTGACGGTCGTGATCGCTGAATTCGTCGAAGTGATAGATGTCGCGGATGCGCCAGTCGTCGTCCACGATCATGATGTGATCGGCAACGATCACATAGCGCCAATAGCGCGGAATCGGATCGAGCCCGTATTCCAGGTCATCTGGAACCGGGTGCGCCATGCGGCGTACATCGCGATCGAGGTACTGTCCAGGCTGCAATCTTCCCTCGAGATCGCCGCCGGTCTGGCGTTCCTGGCGTTCCGCCCATTGGACTTGCTCCGGGTGATCGCGATACCAGTCACGAATGATGTGGATGTCGCGATCGGTGAAGCGGGTCTGCCCGGCTTGGCCATAACGGCCGTAGCGATCCTGGTCCTGATAAGGGCTTCGAGGATACTGATTAGGGTATTGCGCGTGTGCGGCTGTGGCGGTGAATCCGCAAGCCGCCAAGACGAGCGCTGCGCTTGCGCAAGTATGGAGTTTCATCTTCATCATCCTCCGAGCACTGGCTGCAAGAGAGAAAAAGTGTAAAAAAACGAGCACTAACGGTGGGCGTCAGTCAGCGGACCGGCACGGCCGGAACGAAACGTGCCGCTCATAGCAGCCTAGAATTTGGCAGGCGTGTTTCCGGCGGGCGGGAAAACAGAGGCCGCATCTATCAATTAGATGCGGCCTGGAGTGGAACGAGCAGCATTACTAAAGTTCGACGTGAAAGATGTCGAGCACGACCGATGTTCTGCGGTTCATCAGGACAATGTGGCCGCCAATCACTACATGTTCGCAATCGGGCGGAGGCGGGGGAAGGCGGCGCTCCAGTTCGACCGGAACCGGGACGATTTTCTTCTGCAGGCCCGGTGGTAGGGTTCCGCGGACGACAAGTTGTTTTTCGAGGCCGGGCGGCAGGCGGTCTTTCTTCGCTAATCCCGGCGGCAGGTGAGACTGGTTTGCGGAAACCCAAGCGCGCATCTCGTCGCGGTCGTGATCGCTGAATGAGCCGTGGTCATCACCCTTTTTGCCGTTGCCATTACCGTTGCCGTTTCCCTTGTCTTTGTCGTGGCCGCGGCCCTGGGCGCTCATATTTGCACCACTGAAGGCGAGCATTCCGGCGGCGATAGCGCAGAGCCAAAATCGCGATTTCATGAGAATCCTCCGGCGTTGCGAATGGGCTGGGTATATCCAGAGTAGCGCAGAATTGGACGCCTGGGCGAAAGGCGGGCGTGGGCGTTGTGTGCGGAGCAACAGGTGGATTACGTGGCTGCTTCGGTGCTGCGGTTGATTCCTTCGAGTCCGAGCGCAGGAGCGGCGGCGCGCATGGCTTCGATGCAATACGACACGTGATCGGCGAGAGGGATGCCCAGCTCTTCGGCGCCGCGGCGAACGTCTTCGCGGTTCACGCCGCGGGCGAACGCCTTATCCTTCATTTTCCGGAGCACGGACTCCGTTTCGACCTCGAAAATGCTTTTGCTTGGCTTGACTAATGAGCAAGCGGTCAGGAATCCGGCGAGTTCGTCACAAGCGAAAAGAGTGCGATCCAGGGCCGATTCGCGCGCCACTCCGCAATAATCGGCGTGCGCGAGGATGGCGTGAATCATCTCCTCCGGATAACCTTTTTCGCGAAGGATTTTCGAGCCCTC
>DASTCZ010000106.1:0-5453 GCA_035710585.1 Candidatus Acidiferrales bacterium
ATCGTTTTCGATCAGGACGCCGCCGGCCCGGGCGGCACGGACATGCTCTCCCTTCTCATTCTCTTGCAAGCGCCCGATGTCCAAGTCCTCGGCGTCACTGTCGTCACCGGCGACGCTTGGCGCGACGAGGAAGTCCAGCACGCGCTGCGTTTGTTGGAACTCGTCGGCCGCTCGGATATTCCTGTCGTCCCCGGCGCCGCTTTCCCATTGGTGCGTTCGCAGAAATGGACCGAGCAGTGGGAGTCGCTCTACGGAAAAGTCGATTACAAAGGCGCGTGGAATCCGCGCGGCCACGGCCCGTACGAAATTCCCTCAATGCCCGAAGGAAATCCCTCCACGAAAGCCGCAAACGAAGACGCCGCGTATTTTCTGATCCGCACGGTTCACGAACATCCGCACGAAATCACCATCTACGAGGGCGGCCCGATGACGAATCTGGCGCTCGCGCTCGCAATCGATCCGCATTTCGCCGAACTCGCCCAGGGCCTCGTATTCATGGGCGGCAGCATCGACCCGAAATCCGACGATCCCGAATTCGCCACCAATCCGCGCCGCGAATTCAATCTGTGGTTCGACCCCGAAGCCGCGCACATTGTTCTGCGCGCGCGCTGGGCCTTCATCACCTGCACGTCAGTCGACGTATCCCTCGAAACGAAATTCTCCGACGCGATGTTCGAGCAAATCGCGAAAGTCCAGACGCCGGCCGCGCAATACATCGCCAGATTTTCCAAGCCCGACCACAGTTACATGTGGGACGAACTTGCCGCCGCCGCGTTCATCGACAGCAGCTACATCACCAACATCAAGAAATTTTACATGGACGTGAATCTCGACCGCGGCGCGAACTACGGCGACACCATCGCCTGGGGCGATCGCGAAAAGCCTGCCGATTTCGAGATGCAGCCGGTCAACGTGCAACTCGACGTCGATATGAAGAAGTTCGGCGATTTTTTCGTCAAGCTTATGACCAGCCCAACTCCCGGCGCGCGCAATCCGTTAATGCTGAAGAGTCCCGCCGAAGGTGGTCCTCCGGCTCATTGAAGATACCGGTTCGTTCGAGCAGCGTTTCAGTCTTGAGGAGGCGCAAGTGGCCAAAATCGTCGTCGTCGGCAGCCTGAACATGGATCTCGTCGCCACCTCGCCGCGCATCCCCGTTGTGGGCGAAACGATTATCGGCGACACCTACTTCACCGAGCCCGGCGGCAAGGGCGCCAATCAGGCCTACGCTGCCGCGAAGCTCGGCGGCGACGTCGCCATGCTCGGCCACATTGGAGACGACGAATTCGGCCGCGAAATGCGCGAGAACCTTCTGAAAGTCGGCTGCGACGCCAGCGGCATTCGCACCGAGCCGGGGGCCAGCGGTGTTGCGCTCATCTTCGTTGCGGCCACCGGACAGAATTCCATCATTGTCGTCCCGGGCGCCAATACGAAATTCACTCCGGCGCACGTCGCGGCGGATAGCCATCACCTGAAAGGCTCCAAGGTCGTCCTTCTTCAACTCGAAAATCCCACCGAGACCGTCCTCGCCGCGGCGCATGCCGCGCGCAATGCCGGCGCGCTCGTGATTCTCGATCCAGCCCCCGCTCCAGCAATCCCGTTGCCCGCCGAATTGATTCGTACCGTTGACGTCATGACGCCCAACGAAACCGAGGCGGCCATTCTCGCAGGCCTTCCTCCCGGACGCCTTCAGCCCGATCAGGCCGCGCAGCTTGGCAAAGAGTTGCAGAAGCGCGGCGCAAAAACCGTCGTGGTGAAACTGGGCGATCAGGGCTGCGTTTTGCTCAGCGATGGCGAGCCCGTCTTACTCCCCGCCCCGAAAGTGAACGCCGTCGATACAACGGCCGCCGGCGACACCTTCAACGCGGGTTTCGCCGTCGCGCTCAGCGAAGGTCGCAGCCTCGCCGACGCGTGTCGCTTCGCAAATCACGCCGCCGCGCTTTCGGTCACGCGCCTCGGCACGCAAATCGCCGTTCCTTCGCGATTCGAAGTCGATCATTTCGCAAAAGAGAATTCCATAGCTGCGGTCGCACTCGCCCACTGACGCTGACAGTCGCTGGCAGAACATTCCACCGGAATCGAGGAAGCCTGCGGAATTCCGCTGTTTCCTCTTCTGCCAACAAAATCACTGCCTTTTTGACAATCAACGCCCGCCACTTCTACACTAACTTTTAATCGCAATGGGCATGAGTTCCCGGAGATACGGTTACAGCTTCAGCTTCGGCGGCGGTGGCATCACGCGCGCCATCAAGACCCTTCTGCTGACCATGACGGGCATCTTCATCGCCCAGACCATCGTCAATTTGCGGTATGGCGTGCGCGGCGAACTTTGGGTCAATTACCACCTCGGATTGGTTCCTTTCGCCGTCGTGCACGGATTTATCTTCCAGCTCTTCACCTACATTTTTCTCCACGGCGGCCTCTGGCACATCCTCATCAACCTGCTCGTGCTCTGGATGTTCGGCACCGATCTCGAGCGCGTATGGGGCGCGAAGCGCTTCTACAATTATTTTTTCATGTGCGGAATCGGCGCCGGTGCCATCGATGTCGGTGTCAACGCGATTCAGGCCGCGCTCGGCGGCCGGCTATCGACCATCCCCACCATCGGCGCATCCGGCGCGATTTTCGGAGTGCTCATCGCCTGCGCCGTTCTCTTTCCTGATCGTCAGGTCTGGCTGATTCCGTTTCCGGTCACGCTTTCGATGCGCGTCTACGTTGCCATCATGGTCGCGATCGAATTCTTTATGACTCTTTCCGCTCCCGGCGATACTGTCGCGCACGTCTGCCATCTCGGCGGAGCGCTGATCGGCTATCTATATCTGCGCCGCGGTTCTTTTTTCTTCACAATGCGGAATTCAATGTCAGACTGGAAACGCCGGCGCCTCCGGCGCAAGTTCGACGTTTACATGCGCGACCACGGCGATCCCCCACCCAATCGTCCCTCGAATTGGGTGAATTAATCCGTCGACTTAAGTGAAGATTTAGAGCAGCGGATTATTTCCGCGCCGCAAATTCCTGCACGATGCGGCACATGAAATCCACTCCCTTCCGGAAGGACTCCACCGGCAGGCGCTCGTCATCCGCGTGCATTCGCAGAACTTCCTGCTCGGTTAAGGGAAATGGCAGCAAGCCATAAGCCTGCACGTTGTGCAGTCGCAATTGCGCCGAATCCGTCGCGCCGGTGGACATCAGCGGAGCGACCACTACGCCCGGAAATTCCTGCCCGCTCACTTTTTCGATAGTCCGGTACAGCTCCGATTCCAGCGATGACGCCGGAGCAGGCGTGCCCGGATCCGCTGCAACCTCAAACCGGACCTGCTTGTCGTTTACCAACTGCGTCAGCACGCCAATCAGCAGCTGCACGGAATCGCCCGGCAGCAGCCGGATATTCAGCGTCGCGCGCGCCTCGCTCGGCACCACATTTGCCCGCACCCCCGCCTGCAGCATCGTCGGCGCAATCGTGTCCCGCATCATCGAATTCCACACCGGGCTCATGTCCGCGAGCCGCTTCACCGCCAGTTGCTCCCGTTCGGGAGTCTCCAGCGCACGCATCCATTTCCCGATTTCATCGTCTTCTACTTTGCTCAGCGTCTCGAAATATCGCTCGACGATCGTGCTCAGATTCACCGGCGCTTGATAATCGCCGATCTTCGCGACCGCCGCCGCGAGATGCACCACGGCGTTATCCGGCCGCGGCACCGATCCGTGCCCTGAGGTTCCTGTCGCGATGACGTTCACGTTCACCGCCACCTTTTCGCTCGCCTGAATTCCGACGTATTGCACCTTGCCGCCGTTCACGATCACCCGGCCTTCTTCGTTGATCGCAAACCCCGCGGCAAATTTGTCCCAGTATTTTTGAATTGCAGGCTTGATGCTCGCTTCGCCGCCTTGCTCTTCGTCGTCATCGGCCAGAAAAATCACGTCCCGGTCCAGCGGCATGTTCGCCCGTTTCAACGCCACGATCGCCGCGAGGTTCGCGATCAACATGCCTTTGTCGTCGATCGTGCCCCGGCCCCAGATGTATCCTTCCTTAATTTCCGCACCGAAAGGATCCACGCTCCACTTTTCGCGCGACACCCCTACCACGTCGAGGTGCGCCAGCAGCAGCAGTGCGCGGGTCGCATTCGGCATCGCCCCAGCATTCAGCCGGCCCACCACGATGCTGCGGCCCGGCGACATTTCTAGCACTTCATTCGGAATACTTTCCTTGGAGAGAATTTCGGAAACATACTTCGCCGCCTCGGTTTCATTTCCCGGCGGGTTTGTCGTGTTGATGCGGATGAGTCCCTGTAACCAGCCAAGCGCCTCCTGCGCTAGCTGGTCTGTGCTTTGTGCGGAAGACGGAGGGCCCGGCGGCGCCGGAAAATTCTGCGGCAATTGCGATGCGATTGGCGCTGCGCACAATGCCGCGATCATCGCGCCGTAGAGCAGAGTTCTCCTCGCCATCCGCTTCCCTCCGGGAAATAAAATTCACGCCGGCGTAATCAATCCATCGTAACACGCCGGATTTTGCCGCTCGGGCGCGATACATCGGCCGTTTTCCTGCGACGCAAGCCGCACGGGCGAGCACTCGCCTCTCATCTTCGGCCGTCCGCATAGGTTGAACATCGTTTTGATTCATGGGAGCATCCAAACCTCTTACATTGAGGTGTCTCATGCGAACTGCAGCAATTCGCGCCGTCATCGCCGCAATTCTAATATCCGGGCTCGTCGCTCAATCCTCTGGAGTTGGCGCCGCGCCGCCGAAGCAACAGCAACAGAGTCAAACGCCGCCTCCCCAGTCGGCGCCACAGGTGGGCATCTCGGTCAGCGTGCCGGTGGTGGACGTGGATGTCATCGTGACCGACAACGACGGAAACTTTCTGACCGCGCTCAAAAAGGAAAATTTCCGAGTTCTTGAGGACGGCAAACCGCAGCAGATCTCGAACTTCGCGCCGACCGAGGGCCCCATCACGATGGTCGTCCTGATGGAGTTCAGCAAGCTCGGTTACGAATACTTCGCTTACACGGCGCGTGAATGGGCCGCATATTTTCTGCAGAATTTGAAACCGCAGGACTGGATCGCCCTCATGGATTTTGATTTGAAGACCAGGCTCGACGTCGACTTCACGCACAACGGCAATGAAGTCTTCGATTACCTCCGCTCCATGGTGTTTCCCGGTTTCAGCGAAGCGAATCTTTTTGACGCGCTGTTTGAAACGCTCGATCGCCTGCAGGATGTGAAAGGCAAGAAGTCAATTCTGTTGCTGGCTTCCGGTTTCGACACCTTCAGCAAGCACAATCTCGATCAGACCATTAAGCGCCTCCGCACCACGGACGTGACGATCTTTGCCGTCGGCACCGCGCAGCCGCTCGCGATGCTCTCTCCAAATAGTGGCGGCATCAATTATCTGCAGGCGCAGAATCAGATGAAGACTTTCGCGACCATGACCGGCGGCAAAGCCTGGTTCCCCGCG
>DASTCZ010000107.1:0-25273 GCA_035710585.1 Candidatus Acidiferrales bacterium
TGAGCCCGTAGTCGGCCCATCCGGCAAGCCGCGCGGCGTCAACGGAATCAGGATCGGATTTTCGCGCGAGGCGAATCAAATCGAGCGCGGCGGAGTATTCGCTGCGGCGCAGGTGAAAATAGGCGAGCGTGAGGAGAATTGATGGCTGCGCGGGCGCGAGTCCACGGGCTTTGTCCTCTTCGGAGATCGCGCTGTCGAGGTCGCCGTGCTGCGCAGCGATGCGGGCAGCGGCTTCGTGCGCGGACACCGCGCGGCGTGCCGCATCGGAATTGCCGGCCGTGGCCGCGCGATCGAGACCGGCGAGTTCAGACGAATCGATTTTGAGGTTTCCGTCAGCGGAATCGGCGCTTATCGACGGCGCAGAGAATGACAATGCGGGAATGCGATCAGCGGGTGCGGACTCGGTTCCCGGCTCGATTTTGGCGACAAGACTCTTCGGCAAAGTGAGCTCGCCCTCCGAAGTTTCGCCGATGATCTCATCTCCGCGCTCTTCGGCTTTGATGACCGAGATGCGGCGCCCGTTTTTCAGAACGATCGTGTCTGCATTGGCGATCTGAGCGCACAGAGCTGCGCAGAGAAATGCAGCCGCAAAGATCCCGCGAACGCGCATGAAAAAATGTTATCGGCGGGCGACTCCGCAATAGCTGTCCGCGCATAAATTCCATCGGATGAATTAACTGTACTCGCGGCCACCGCGGGCCGAGGCCACCGCCCGTGCAATTCCGGCATCGCACGCTATAAATGCGAGCCGGCCTGTTCTTCACGCTTCAGGATGTGGGCCCCGCAAACTTGCTGAGCACCGAACCGGTTGCTAAAGTGAAAATAATGAGGGGCGTGTTCCGAATTCTGACAGTTTGCTCGCTGGGTGTGTGTTTTAGCGCTGCGCTAGAAAAACCTAACGGTGCCGCGACGGCCGACGCAGGCGCCGCACATCAGCTCTATGACAAGCTGAATTCGCTGCGAGTCGATTCCTCGCAAGTTTTTGCGGTGAAAAATCTCGATCTTCGCCGGCCTGCGTTTCATCTCACGTTCACCGAAGGCCGCATGGCTTTCCTCGAACCCTTCCAAGGAAAAATCACAGGCGCGGTGTTTTCCGGCAGAGGGCATATCCTCTTGATTCCCACCGAGCCGGCGGAGAAAGCGTCGATCGGGCGTTTCCTGAAAGCGCCTCTTCTCGATGAGACGATCAACAGTGCATATTTGCGATTCGACGATGACACCGCGAACGAATTGAACGCAGCGCTGCGAAACGATCATGCCGATCCGCGCAGCGACGCGGGATTTGCAATGGAATGGAATTCCGTGGTCGCAACGCTGAACCGCTGGCATTCGCTACGGATGATGGCGGACGCGCTGAGCGCGCGGCCGATTCCATATTTTTATGCGGAAATCGGAGGCGACCCGAGCGGGCCGTTTGATTTGCTTGTCGATCAGCGTCGCGAAGAGTCGGTGCTCGTCGGACAGTCGAAGACAGTCGAGGGGCGTCCGGTATTCGATTTCTGGGCTTCCTTTCGTCCGCCGAACGCGCCGCCGATGCCGAATCTGACATTCTCCGGCACGGCGTACAGTCTCGATTCGACGATCTCGCCCGATCTTGATCTCGACGGTTCGGCAAGCGTCACGCTCCGCTCCGCAGCGGAAGGCGAACGCGTGGTTCCGCTCGCACTCTCGACGAATCTGCGCGTGGAGTCGGTGACACTTGGCGACGGACAAGCGCTCGAATATTTCCAGACCGATCCGGCGAAGGAAACCGCCGATGCCGCCGACGACGCTCTCTATGTAATCCTGCCGCAGCCCTCGCGAGCGGGAGAATCATTTCAACTCCGCTTCACCTACCACGGCCGAGTGATTTCGGATAACGGGAACGGCGTCTTCTACGTCGGTTCGCGCGGCGACTGGTACCCCCATCCCGCCGATCGCAACGATTTTGCGCAGTACGACATGCATTTTCGCTGGCCGCGCCAATGGCAACTGGTCGCGAACGGAACGAAGATTTCCGAGAAAGAATCCGGCGATTGGCGCGAAGGAGAATGGCGCGGCGATCAGCCGTATCGCGTCGTGGGCTTCAATCTCGGCGTTTATCGCAGCGAGACGGTCGAGTCCGGAGCGCTGCACATCGATCTCTTCGCGAACCCGACCCTCGAGCAGGAATTGCTGGCGAGGTTCCGCTCCGGCCAAGCCACCGACGAAATTCCGTACGTCGGACAGTACGATCAGCGTCCGCCGCTGCGTCCGGGAAATACTCTGCGGCCGGCGCCGAGCCCGGCGGCAATCTTGAAAAAATTGGGCGGAGACCTCGCCGGCGCCGCGCAATTTTACGAGCGGCTGTCCGGCCCATTTCCTTTCTCGCGTCTGGAGGTCTCGCAAATTCCCGGAGTTCTTGGGCAGGGCTGGCCGGGGCTGCTCTATCTTCCGACGTTCACTTTTTTGGCGCCGGACGCGCAGCGGACCGCCGGGCTCTCTGCTGCGTCCCAGCAGCATTTTACGGACATCGTTCCGTACCACGAGTTGGCGCATCAGTGGTGGGGAAATCTGGTGGGATGGCGAAGCTATCGAGATCAATGGATCTGCGAAGCGGTTGCGAACTACATCGCACTGCTTTATGTCGATTCGCGAAAGCCGGGCGATCATCCGCTGAACACCTGGCTCGAGCGCTACCGGAACGATTTGCTCACAAAGCTTCCCGGCTCCGATCGCGTCGTGGATGAGGCGGGACCGCTCGCACTCGGCTATCGGTTGGATTCATCGCTCGATCCACGCGGATACGTGCACGTGACGTATCCGAAGGGCACGTGGGTGTTTCACATGATGCGCATGATGCTTCGCGATCCACGCGCAGCAGATCCGGACGCGCGATTTTTCGCCATGCTAAGGTCGCTCGTCGAAACCCACCGCGAGTTGCCGCTTTCGACCGCGGAGCTTCAGCACGCGCTTGAAAAAGTGATGACGCCGGCGATGGACCTGGAAGGCGATCGCACCATCGGATGGTTTTTCGACGAATGGACGCAAGCGACCGGAATTCCGCGATACAAGGCGACATTCACAACTTCGCGCGAAGGCTCGAGCGTGGTGATCAAGGGCGTATTACGTCAGGACGGCGTTTCTGACGCATTCATCGCGCCGGTGCCGATCTATGCAGCTCAAGCGGGCGCGAAGCCGCAGCTTTTGGGCGTGGTGGTGACGAATAGTCCCGAGACGTCCTTCAGATTTCGTGCGAGCTTTGCGCCGAAACGATTGACCATTGATCCGGAAATGACGCTTCTGTGCCAGCAGCAATGAATCGCAGGGACACAGCGCGAGCGACAGATTGCGGCCCAAATTAGAGGCTGGCGATCAGTCCGGCAAGAAGTGCGGCGCGGCGGGGCAATTCCTTGATGACGATCGATTCCTCGAGGCTGTGCGCGCCTTCGCCGACTGCGCCCAGGCCATCGAGAGTGGGGATGCCGAGGCTGGCGGTAAGGTTTCCGTCTGAACCGCCGCCGACGGTTGCCTCCTGAAGCTTCCATCGAATTTCGGACGCTAGTAGCTTTGCTTTCGCGAAAAGTGCGGCAGCCATGCGGCGCTCCATCGGAGGCCTGTTGAATCCGCCCTTCACCTCGAGGCGCGCGCCGCGGGTGATCGGCCGGAGCGCGCGAAATTTGCGCTCGAGGGCGCGAATGTCGCTTTGCCGCTCGGCACGCAGATCGATTTGACAAGAAGCTTCCGCGGCGATCACGTTGACGCGCGTTCCTCCCGCGGCAACATTTGCCTGGACGCCGATTCCGCGGCGCGGGTTATTCCATTTCGAGACGCGCGCGATTTGGAGGGCGAGTTCGAGAACGGCATTGACGCCGTCCTGCGGGCGGAGGCCGCTGTGCGCTGCGCGTCCGGTAACTTTCATTTCGATTTCGCCGACGCCTTTGCGCGCCGTTTTGATCGCGCCCTTAGGTTCGGCGGCCGGCTCGAGGACGAGGACCGCTTGCGAAGCGCGGCATTCTCTTTCAATCAGTTCGCGTGAGCTGAAGCTCCCCGTTTCTTCGTCAGAATTCCAGAGGCACGTGATCGGGCGGCGGGGCTCGACACCGGCTCGGCGCAGAGCATCAAAAGCCGCGAGCGCGATTACCAGCCCGCCTTTCATGTCAAAAACGCCCGGCCCATAGGCGCGGCCGCTCGCCAGCCGAAACGGCATGGTTTCGAGCGTGCCCGCGGGATACACGGTATCGAGATGTCCCAAGAGCATGATCTGGCCCGTGGCGGCACGATTCGCCGGCGAAAAGCGAACGAGCAGATGATTTCCGCTATGACTCGCGATCTCAGTCACTTCCGCGCCGCGCTTTCGCCATTCGTCGGCCAAGACGGCGGCAAGCGCGTCGATTCTTGCTTTATCTCCGCTTGGGGATTCCATTTGGACAAAGCGTTCGAGCAACGACGACATTTGATCCTGGTGGCGTTCCAGGTCGCGGAGAAGATCCGCCATGGGTGGCTTAGATATATGTTTCGTCATACGCCGAGTAGGTAAAAGGCGTCGTATGCTAGCAGCCGCGGCGGTGACTGGCAACTGACATCGCGCGGCGTAAGGTTCGACCGCTTCGGAGGCGTCGAGTATAATCAGCTATTGCCAACGCCAATGCGCTTCTATATCGGCGCACTGCGGAGATTTCGCGCCTCAACGGAGTGAGGAATGATCCTCGACGTCAACGGCATTCAGCGACTGCTGCCTCACCGGCCGCCCTTTCTCTTCGTGGACGCGGTGGTGGAAATCGAGCGCTTGAAGCGCATTGTCGCCATCAAGAACGTAACCGCGAACGAGTGGTATTTCCAGGGCCATTTTCCGGGCAAGCCGATCTTGCCCGGAGTGATTATGCTCGAGGCCATGGCACAAACCGGCGGATTGCTTTTGCTCGAAGAGATTCCCGAGCGCGAAGACAAGCTGCTCTATTTTGTGGCGATTGACGGGGTGCGGTTCCGGCGTCCGGTGATTCCTGGAGAGCAACTGACGCTCGATGTGAAGCTCGTGGTGTGGCGCGGCGATTTTTGCAAATTGCAGGGCGAGGCGCGCGTAAACGGCGAGCTCGCGTGCGAGGCGACGCTGATGTGCAAGATGGTGGACCGCGAACCTTCACAGAATGCTCAGCGTGAACCCGCCGCCGTCGAGAAGAGTTCCTGAGCCCTTTGGGATGAGCGAAGTAAGACTGCAGCCAGACGCGAGTCCATTTTCGGGATTTGAGATGGACTCTCGCGCGCAGCTGTCGCCGCGCGCGCGCATCGGCGAAGGTGTTCGCATCGGGGCGTGGGCCGTCGTGGGTGATGACGTGGAGCTCGGACCGGGGTGCGAGGTGCGTGAGCACGCAGTGGTTCTCGGTCCTGCAAAATTTGGCCGCGACAACGTGTTTTATCCCTTTTCCAGCGTCGGCGCCGACCCGCAGGACTTGACGTTTGCGGGCGAACGCACCGAATTGATTGCGGGCGATGCGAATCAGTTTCGAGAATGTTGCACGATCACTCGCGGCACGAAAAAGGGCGGCGGCACGACGCGGATTGGCAGCCACAACCTGTTCATGAACTACTCGCACGTGGGCCACGATAGCCAGATCGGTGACCACACCATTTTTGTGAACGGCGCGACGCTCGCAGGTCACGTAGTCGTGGAGGACTACGCCACGATTGGAGCGTTCAGCCCGGTACACCAGTTCTGCCGCATCGGAAAACACGCGTACATCGGCGCTTGCACGGTGATCACGCAAGACGTGCCTCCCTTCAGCATGGTGGTCACGGAGCGCGAAACGCGTTGCTTTGGAGCGAACAAGGTCGGGCTCGAACGGAAAGGGTTTTCCGCGGAAAGAATTCGATCGATTGAGCAAGCGTTCCGCGTGCTGGTGCGCTCGAAGCTGAATACCTCGCAGGCCATTCAGCGAATGCGAGAGACGCTGGGAAGTTCGGCCGACGTCCAGGAGCTGATCGCGTTTATCGAATCGGCCGAACGCGGAATGGTGAAGTAACGTCCGCGATGAAATCCGCCGTACCAAATTCTCCGCCCGAGAAACTTCCCGCGCAGGGCTGGGGTTTAATCGCCGGAAACGGGCGCTTTCCATTTTTGGTGCTTGAGGGCGCGCGCAGCCAGGGAATCGAGATGGCCGTGATTGGATTGCGCGAGGAAGCGTCCGAGGATCTACAGCGTGCGAGCGCGCATTTTCACTGGGTGGGATTGGGAGAACTGAGTAAGACAATCGAGCTGCTTCATCAAGAGCGCGTTACGCACGCGGTGATGGCGGGGCAGGTGAAGCACAACAAGATCTTCAGCTCGATCCGGCCCGATTGGCGGCTGGCGAAACTGCTTTTTGCGTTGCCGCGGAAGAATACGGATTCGCTGATCGGCGCGGTTGCAAAGGTACTGGAATCGGAAGGCATCACTCTGGTGGATTCGACGGCATTTCTACAACCGCTCGTTCCAGAACCGGGTGTGTTGACGCAGCGGATGCCGAATGAGCGGGAATCTTCCGACATTCAGTATGGTCTGGAAGTGGCTCGGCATATCGCAGCAATGGACCTCGGGCAGACTGTCGTGGTGCGGGACCGCGCGTGCGTGGCGATTGAAGCCATGGAAGGCACGGACGAGACGATCGAGCGCGCCGCGCGAATCACAGGCGGGCAGGAATTGACGGTGGTGAAGGTGAGCAAGCCGGGACAAGACATGCGATTCGATGTTCCGGTGATCGGCCTTCCGACGATCGAAGTGATGCGGAAATCACGCGCAACGGCACTGGCGATTGATGCGCGAAAAACTCTTCTCTTCGACAGAGCGCAGCTAATCGATGCCGCGAACGCGGCGGGAATCGCGATTGAGGCTTTCGAGCCGGCGAGCGCGAGTTCGATTTCCGAAGGCGCAGTGAAGGCGGCAAAGTGAGCGGTTCAGAAAAAAAAGTGCGGGTGGCAGTCGTCGGCGCCGGTGAATTCGGGCGCAACCACGCGCGGGTTTATCGCGAGATGCCGGAGGTCGAGCTGGTCGGAGTTGTGGATATCGATTCCGGGCGCGCTGAGAGTGTGGCGCGGGAATTCGGCAGCGTCGCGATGGATTCGATTGAAAGCCTGCGAGATCGCGTTGACGGAGTAAGCCTGGCGGTGCCGACGGCCATGCACGCGAAAGTTGGCTGCGAACTTTTCGAGATGGGATTAGACGTTCTAGTCGAAAAACCGATCGCGTCGTCCATTGAAGAAGCGGACGTGCTGATCGCGGCGGCGAAGGAGCATGATCGGATCCTGCAGATCGGTCACGTGGAGCGATTCAATCCAGCGGTCACGGCGGCGGAGAAGCTGGTCGATCGGCCTCTATTTTTTGAAGTTCACCGCCTCGGCGTGTTCAGCGCGCGGAGCCTGGACGTCGATGTGATCTTCGACGTGATGATCCATGACCTCGACATATTGCTCGCTCTCGTGAACGAACCGGTTGCCGACGTGAAGGCAGTAGGAATTCCCGTGCTGACGAACAAAGTGGATATCGCTCATGCGCGGCTGGAATTCGAATCCGGGGCGGTTGCAAACGTGACGGCGAGCCGCGTTTCCACCGAGCGCGTCCGCAAGATGCGTTTCTTTCAGAGCCACGAATATATTTCGCTCGATTTTGCTCGAAGGGACGTGCTGCGCGTTCGAGTTGCACAGCCGGGTCCCAAGCCCGAGTTCGGCTATGAAAAGGTGACGACGCTCGACCAGGAGCCTCTTCGCGCGGAATTGGAGTCGTTTGTCGAATCCGTCCGCACGCGGCGCAATCCGCGCGTCGATGGCGCCGCTGGAAGGCGGGCGCTGTTGCTTGCCAGTCAAGTAGCCGCGAGCATCCAAGAACATGGGCAGCGCGTCCAACTGGGTGCCTTCGCGGTGTCCCGAAGCGACTCAAAATGATTGACCGGATCCTGGTTCCTAAAGACGCGAAGACCCTCGCCTCGACAGAGCAGAAAGCCCCTACCCGCCTGAATTCATTGATGGATGCGCGCACGCTGGTGCCCGCCGATCTGCCCATCAAGCCCATCGACGCGAGCACGAACATTCCGGCGTACATGCCTCTCGATGTGTTGGCGAACCGGCTGGTAATTCCGCGCGATCTGCCCAATAAGCCGCTGGATTTGACGCGCACGCTTTCGCCCTATGTACCGCTGGAAGTTTTGCCGGCGCCGATTGCCGTGCCGAAAGATGCGAAGCCTCCGCAAATAACCCCGCACGAACGCGTCAGCGCGGCGCTTTTGCCCGAAGTGCTCGAGCCGGACGTGATGACCACGGGCGAGGTGAATTTGCTCGCCGCACCTCCTCCTGCGTTACGTGAGGAGCGGCGCTGGGTGCTGCGCGGAGCGTCCGCGGTCCTTCACGCGGGAGCGCTGGCGATTCTGGTGATGATTTCGCAGATGATGCCCACGCGTCCGGTCTCGCAAGCCGATATCGATCAGGCGGCGCGAAGCCTGGGCTATCTCTATTTGCCGCCGGACATGCGGAATCTCCGCCAGCCGCCGCCCAAACCCGAGGCGCCGAGTCCGAAGATGAAAATCGATCCAGGACTCTTGCGCCGCTTGCAACAGAACTCGCAACCACTGGTAGGCACGCCGCTGCCGCCCGCCGTTACGCGCGAGCAGCCGCACGACGCCGCGCCGACGAATCCGCCTTCGGCTGCTTCGCGCGCACCTGTGCAGCAGACGCAGCCCGGGCAACTGCCTCCAAAGGACGAGCCGGCGAAAGCTCCTCCGCCGACGCTGGAAGCGATTCAGCCGAATACGAACGCCACTCCGAATCTTTCGCTGCCGCGCCTCGGATCCCCGGGAAGCGCGATCCAGCAATCGGTGCGCGATTTGTCGCGCGCGCAAGCCGGCGCTCCGAGCATTGGCTTCCACGGAACGGTTCCCGGCGCGGGAAGCGGACCGATCGGCGGCGGAAATGGCGCAGGCTACCTCGACGGCGGCCTGCAAATGCTCACGCCAACGGAAGGCGTGGATTTTTCAAGCTATCTTTCGCGCGTGCTCGCGAGCGTGCGTAGAAATTGGTACGCGATTATTCCTGAATCCGCGCGCATGGGTGAAAAGGGCCGCGTCGTCTTGCGTTTTCGCATCATGCGCGACGGCACAGTGGTGAGCGCGGAGCCGATTCTGGAAGACACCTCTGGCAAAGAGCCTCTGGATCGCGCATCGATGTCTTCGATACGTGCGTCTTCGCCCTTCGAGCCGCTGCCGCCGGCATTCACCGGGCCCTTCATCGAATTGCGCTTCATTTTCCTTTACAATCTCCCACTGCCGACCCAGTGAAGACCAGCCGCAACCAGATCCTCGGAATCATACTTCTCGCATTTATCGTGCTTGTCGTGTTGATGGCCCGCTATTGGGCTCATCTCTGATGCCTGAAGAATCTCCGATTGCAGCAGCGGCGCCGCTCGTGGCGCTCGTCGGGCCTACCGCGTCCGGGAAATCGACGCTCGCCGTCTGGCTGGCGGAGCACATCAGCGGCGAAATCGTCGTCTGCGATTCAACCCAGGTCTACCGCGGCTTCGACGTCGGCACGGCAAAAGCCACGCCGGTCGAACGCCAGCGCGTGCCGCACCACCTGATCGACATCCTCGATCCCGAGCAGGTCTTTACTGCAGGCGAATACCGCCAGCGCGCGATCGCGGTGCTCGATGATTTGCGGAGCCGCGGCCGCGTGCCAATACTGACGGCAGGTACGGGTCTATATCTGCGTGCGCTTCTGGAAGGTCTTTCCGACGCGCCTCTTCGTTCGGAGGAGCTGCGCGCGCGCCTGCAACGCCGAGCCGCGCGAAATAAGCCGGGATATCTCCATCGGCTATTGAGCAAGCGAGATCCCGAGGCAGCGGGACGCATTGCTCCAGCTGATACGCCGAAATTGATCCGCGCGATTGAGGTGTCGGTGCTCGCGGGCAAGCCGATCACCGAGCTGCACCGCGCGGGACGAAAGAAGCTGGAAGGATTTCGTCCCATAAAGATCGGCCTGAATCCACCGCGCACGGCGCTTTACGAACGCATCGAACGACGCACCCACGAGATGATCGAAAGCGGCTGGCTGCAAGAAGTGCGTTCGCTCGTCGCGCGCGGAATCCCAGCGACCGCGAAGGCTTTCTCATTTATAGGCTACCGGGAATTGCGCGAACATTTGGAAGGCAAGCGCGAGTTGCCGGTCACCATTGCAGCGATTCAACGGGCGACGCGGCGATACGCGAAACGGCAGCTCACCTGGTTCCGCAAAGAGCAGGGCGTCCACTGGCTTGAGGGCTTTGGCGACGATCCGGCGATTGCGCAGGCCGCGCTTCGCGAAGTGCAACCCGCGATATCGAGCGCGACGGCTGGGAGTTAGACGCGCCGTAGTATACTGAACGAAGATACCTCGTGGCGTCCGTCCCTCCGATCGCATGAGATCTCCCAAAACAACTGATTCGCGAGAGCGTGTATTGCTCGTCGGCATCGGCCGTAAGCGCGCGCCTCGTGTGCCTGGCGTGGAACCGGGCGAAGCCGAACGCGAATCGCTCCGGGAACTGGAAGAGTTGACGAACAGCGCGGGCGGCAACGTTGTCGGCTCAATGCTGCAATTGCGCGATGCGCCCGATCCCGCCACTCTCGTGGGGCGAGGCAAGCTGGACGAAATCAAAGCGGAAGCAACGTTTCGCAAGGCCGGTCTGGTGATTTTCGATTCCAACTTGACCCCCACGCAGCAGCGAAACATCGACAAGGCGCTCGACCAGCGCGTGATCGACCGCACACAGCTCATCCTGGATATTTTTGCGCGGCATGCGCGCAGCCGCGAAGGGCAGCTCCAGGTGGAGCTTGCGCAGCTGAATTATTCGCTGCCGCGATTGGCCGGAAAAGGCATCGAGCTTTCCCGGCTCGGCGGCGGAATCGGCACTCGAGGCCCCGGCGAACAAAAACTGGAAACTGACCGGCGGCGCATTCGCGATCGCATAAGAAGGATTCAACAGAATATCGAATCGGTCAGAAAGCAACGTTCGCAACGGCGCGCTGCAAGGCAAGCGGTTCCGCTGGGTACTGTCGCTCTGGTCGGTTACACCAATGCCGGCAAATCCACTCTGTTTAATGCGCTGACGAAGGCCGGCGTGCTTGTGTCTTCGAGAATGTTCGCGACGCTCGATCCCACGGTTCGCGCGCTCAGGCTTCCCTCCGGCCGCCGCATTCTTCTTTCCGATACGGTCGGATTTATTCGCGCATTGCCGCCGGCGCTGATCGCGGCATTTCGCGCGACTCTCGAAGAGGTGCAGGAAGCGGCGTTGCTTTTACACGTCACGGATATTTCGAATCCGAACCACGCTGAACAAGACGCCGAAGTCCTGAAGGTTCTCACCGATTTGGGCGTGGCGAATACCGCCCGTCTGCATGTCTTCAATAAGATCGACAGACTTTCGCAAGAAGAGAAGGAAACTTTGGCACAGAACGCGAACGGCAGCGTCCACGTCTCAGCCGCAACGGGCGAAGGCTTTGAGAATCTACTCAAGAAAATTGACGAAGGCATGCCCGTCGATCCGATCGTGCACATGTCGCTTCGCGTACCGCTGTCCGATGGGCACACGCTCGCGCTGATCCATTCGCTGGGCCGTGTGGCGGAATCGGGCATCGAAGATTCCACGATGCGACTCGAGGCCGACGTCCCCGAATCGCTGGCGCGGCGGCTTGTGGCCTATCGAGAGGCCGCGGAGCCGCACGCCTCGAAAATTCAACCACGGAACGAATCGTAAAGGATTCGCGTACCTCTTCACGGGAGTACTTATGGCGACCTTCCTGCTTTGGTGCATTTTGCTGGTAATTTGCTGGCCGCTGGCGATCCTGGCGCTGATTCTCTATCCCATCGTGTGGCTTCTCCTGCTGCCATTTCGGCTGGTGGGAATCACAGTCAAGGGAGTTTTTGAGCTGCTACGCGCAATAATCCTTTTGCCGGCGCGAATCCTTCGCGGGCCCGTACGAGCGTGAGTCTCCGCACCACCCAGGTACGCTGCGATGCCCTAGCCGCTAACCTGCGGGAAACGTGGAAAACTCTGTGGAAATCGCCCCATCTTGAACCGCCGCATAAAACACTTCGAATTAGCTTGCGAGTTAACACAGCAGCAACAATTCCATAAGCTCTGGTTTTTCTTGTAGATATGCGTACATGATTCTAGGTATTCACGCCTCCATGGGCCGCGATTACCGTGCAGACACTCTGACCGTTTTGCACAGATTTGGGGCACCTATGTTTCTGAAAAATCAACATTTGCACCCAAATTTTGGCCCGCAATCCGCGGCCTCTGCTGCAGGCTCGGAGACACCAGTACCGTTGACTGAAACTTTACGCAAGTCTATAGTGACAGCGGATCGCGCGAATCGCGGGCGCCCGCTGTAGGTGTCGCATGAATCTCCCCAACTCACTCACCATCCTGCGGATATTTTTCGTCCCGCTCTTAGTCGTTGTCTTGCTCACCCGCCAGCCGAATTTCGCGGTGTGGGGAATTTCGATTCCGTTCGTCATCTGGGGCGTTTTGATTTTGCTCGCGGCGGCGGCGACGGATTGGGCCGATGGATACTACGCTCGCCGGCGTGGGCAGGAAACAACTCTCGGAATTTTGCTCGATCCGATCGCGGACAAATTGCTGATTTCCGCTGCGTTCATTTCGCTCGTCGAGATGCAGAAGATCAGCGCGCCGCTCGTTGTGATCATTATCGGGCGCGAATTCATCGTGGACGGGCTTCGCAGCATTGCTTCTGCGGAGGGATTCGTAATTCAAGCGTCCGCACTCGGCAAGACAAAAATGGTTCTGCAAGTTATCGCCGCGTGCGCTGTGATGCTCGTGCCGCAAAACTCCGCGCTGGACCTTTACGCGAAGATTCTCGTCTGGATGGTCGTCGCGAGCGCCGTGGCCTCCGCCGTGCAGTACTTCATGAAATTCTGGAGCCAGGTGGATGGCAGTATCAAGCAGCGCCGCCGGCTTCGATTGATGGAAGCTGCGAAAAAAACGCAGGATGCCCCCTCTCTCTAGCGAAGATCGCGCGCGGCTTCTTGAGATCGCACGATCATCCATTGCCGCCGCAGTCGCCCAATCGAAATTTTCCGTTCCACGAGAGACCAATCAGTCGACTGAGCAGCCTTCCGGAGCATTTGTGACGCTTCGCCGCGGCGGTCGACTTCGCGGCTGCGTCGGACAGCCGGAGGCGGCCGGTCCACTCGTGGATACCGTCGCGCGATGCGCGGTGTTGGCGGCGTTCGAAGACGAGCGCTTTCCGCCGGTCCGCAAGGAAGAGCTATCGGAGCTGAGGATTGAGATTTCGGTGCTTTCGCCGATGATGCGCGCCGCACTGGAGCAGATCGAACTCGGCCGCCATGGTCTGCTCGTCCGCTCAGGCCGCGCGCGCGGACTATTGCTGCCGCAGGTCGCTATCGAACATCGGCTCACGCGCGAACAATTTTTGGCCGAAACTTGCCTGAAGGCTGGATTGAAGCGCGATGGGTGGCAGTCTCCGGGAACCGAAATATTCACCTTTACCGCGGAAGTATTCTCGGAACCGGAGCAGAACATCGCAACGAGCGTACCCGGCTGATGACTTCCCAATTCCAATCACATATGACGAAACATCCAGCCTCCGCTGCACGTCTTTTCTTTCGGTCTGTCATGACGGTATTCAAACTTTCTGTTTCGACCGCGCGGAGCAACTGAACACTTGGGCATTTCTGCCATCGATCTCTCCGCCGACATCGGCCTAGTCGCCGTCGGCGCCGTAACCGTGAATCTCTTGCTCGGGCTGATGATGGCGTTCCGCTATAGCCCGGTGCGCAACTGGCCGCACCATCGCTTCAACTATTTCCGGCTGCACAATTGGTCCGGCTATCTCGTGCTGGGGCTATCGGTTCTGCATCCGGTTGTGCTTCTATTCTCCTCGACGGCAAGGTTCCGCGTCCTCGATGTGATCTATCCGGTGCATTCTCCGAGCCAACCTTTCGAAAACACGATTGGCGCGATTGCGCTTTATCTCACGGCGTTCGTCGTGATCACGTCGTACTTCCGGCTACAGCTTGGGCGTCATCTTTGGAAGTCGTTTCACTACGTGGTGTATGCGGCAGCGGCGGCAGCTTTTTGGCACAGCACGCTCACCGATCCGAACCTGAAGAATTCACCAGTGGATTGGTTTGACGGTGAAAAGGTCTTTATCGAGGTCTGCGCGCTGGTAATTCTTGGAGTCAGCCTGTGGCGATGGAGGCATGCGGCGCGCAAAGCGAGGCGCGCCGCGATTTCGTAGGCGTGCGGCAGCGTGTGAGCGCTGCCCGCTTGGTTTATTTCTCGACTTCGACGTAATCGCCGGCGGAAACTTCGCGCCGGGTGGCCGTAATCAGCACGGTAGCGGCATTTTTCGAGACGCGCAGAACGATTCCCTCGCCGATGACGTCGCGCGGGAGATCCTCCCACGCGTAACGCGCCGGGGCGCTGCCGAAACCATAGATCATGTAAGCCGAGCCGCGGGTCTGGTAAACGATATCGTTTCCGTCGCCCTGATACCGGAAGATTCGGAAATAGGTTCCAACTTTCACGCCCTGAGCCGCACCCAGATTGACGTACACGATGGAGTTGGGCCCGGCAGCTTCGCCGAATCGTTTCACGGTGGCGACCATGGCGGTCTTCGGCTTGTCCGTTGCCGGAGCAAATTGATCCATTGGAGCGAAAGGCCTCAGCTGCGGCATCTCTCGCGCTTCAAATGGAAGCAGCATGTCGCCGCGTTCGACGGGGTCGCAGGAAGAAACCACTTGAGCGGTCGCAGTCTTCTTCTCGACGTGTACGACGCGGATTCTGGCGACGTCCGCGTAAAAGGTTCCCATGGCGCGCAGCAGCATCCTTTGGCCGGTGAACCACTCGGCGGGACTCGCTTCGTGCTCTTCTCGGATCACGGAGAATTCGTCGCCGATCTTCACCCCTTTGTCGGCGCCGCGGTCGATGAACACGTTCTGACCGGCCAGCCAGCCGATTTCGTCGTGCGACGCTTCACCGGAGATAATGTGCGCATCGTGGTGAACGGATTCGCTGGTAACAATCCCGCCGCAATAAAGCGCAGTTTCCAATCCCGTCCCCGTGGCGCCCTGTTGAGCCGCCGCGACGCCACCGCACAATCCGGTGGCGATGATCCCGAGCATCCATCGTGCGCGCATCTTATTGACTCCTTTGAATTTAATGCCTCTCCAGAATGGCCGAGTGATAGGTTCATTTCACGGTAGCAACGGCCAGAAATGGCGTCAATAGAACTCCCTTGTTGCTTTACACACACGCTCGCGGCGTGTTACGAACAGAGCTTCCGTGTAATCGCATGGGAAGGACCTTCGTGTCGGTATTTGGTGCGGATAGAATCTGCTCGGTCATCGCCCGCCGGTCGGCGGGTGAGTTGCTCTCCGGGCTGCGGATAGCGGCACGGGAATCGACGGTCATTGAGCTTCGCTTCGATTGGCTGACGAGTCTCGCGGAGATCTCGCGCGCGATTGAAATGGTCGGAAAGGAGATCGGACGCAGAGCTCGATCACGCGGTGCGCGGCGTCTCTGCCTGATTGCCACGCTTCGCCGCCGCGCCGCGGGCGGGGAATTTCGAGGAAGCATCGCACAACAACTGGAGTTTTTGCGCTCGGCAATTTCCGCGGGCTGCGAATGGTGCGACCTCGAAATTGAAACGGCGATGGCTTCACCACGCGCGGTGCGAGAGCTACAAGTTGCGGGGGCGCGCGTGCTCGTGTCGTTCCACGATTTTCGACGCACGCCACAGGACCTCGATCGCGTAGCGCGGAATCTGCGCAGACAGCGCGGCGATGCGATCAAGATTGCTACTCACTGCCAGAGTGTTTCGGACGCGTTGCGCGTTCTCTCGCTGGCTCACGGACGCCAGGACGTCGTTGAAGTTCCAATGGGTGACGCGGGCCTCGCCGCGCGTGTCCTCGCGCTGAGCCGCGGGAGCGCGCTGGCGTATGCATCAAGCGGTGAAGCTTCCGCGCCCGGCCAACTTTCCGTCTCAGATATGCGCGGACTCTACCGCGTGGACCGCATCTCGAAAGCGACGCGCATCTTCGGCATCATCGGCGATCCGGTGAAATACTCGCTCTCGCCGCTGATGCACAATTCGGGTTACGTCAAGCGGGGCGTCAACGCCGTATTTCTCCCGTTTCAAGTTTCGGATTTGCGCGATTTCATGCGGGCTGCGAGCAGGCTGCGCTTGTCGGGTCTCAGCGTTACAAAGCCGCATAAGCAGACGATCATCGCGTACCTGGACCGCTGCGACGCGCTTTCGGCGCGAATCGGCGCGATCAATACCGTCGCGTTTCGCGCGAAAAAGCTTTATGGCTACAACTCAGACTACATCGGAGTTTTACGGGCTTTGCAGCGCAAGATGCGCCTGCATGGCAGTAGTGTTTTGATTTTAGGGGCAGGTGGCGCAGCGCGTGCAGCGGTTTTTGCTCTGGTGCAGGCGGGGGCGGAGGTCTTCATTTGCGCCCGACGCTACGCGAAGGCTCGCGATCTCGCAATCGCTTCGAGCGCCAACGCCGTCCCGCGCACAGGGCTGCGAAAGCGTCAGTTCGACGCGATCATCAACGCTACGCCGGTGGGCATGGGTGATGACCGGAGTGCGCCGATTCGCACGGATGAATTGAACTGTCGCGTCGCGATGGATATGGTGTACAGCCCGATGAAAACGGAATTTTTGCGCATGGCGGCGCGCCGCGGAATCAAAACAATCTCCGGAGCGGAAATGCTGATCGCGCAAGGCGCGGCACAATGGGAGATCTGGCTGGCGACGCGGGCGCCAGTGAAGGTGATGCGCAACTCGGTGCTTCGCGCACTCAACGCGGATGAACGCCGCGCGTCGCGGCATTCGACTAGAGAATTGGCGACGAAAGAATGATCCAGCCCGACTTCAAAACTTTTTCTCGATTGGCGCGCGAGGGAAACCTCGTACCTGTCTACGAGATTGTTCCCGCCGATCTCCTCACGCCGGTTTCCGCTTTCTTCCGGATGGCGCATGACGCTCGCTACGCCTGCATGCTCGAAAGTATCGAGGGCGGCGAGAAGATTGCGCGCCACACGTTTATTGGTGTCGATCCCGCCGAAGTTTTCCGCTTTCGCGATGGCAATTGCATTCTCGAATCGGGTGCTCACACGCGCGTCGAAGCCGCGCAACCGATGGAATTTCTCCGCGAACTGGTGAAGAGATACGAGACGGTGCGAGTTCCCGGCCTTCCGCCGCTCGTCGGCGGCGCCATTGGCTACCTTGCCTACGACATGGTGCGCCAGTTCGAGCGGCTGCCGGATTCAGGCAAGCGGGATGTAAGCATCGACGACGCCGTGATGATGTTTTTTCTTGGGCTCGTGGCCTTCGACCACGTCCAGCACCGCATTTTTATCATCCGTAATGTTTTCACCGGCGCGGCCGGTTCGCTTCGCGCGAAATATGCAGCGGCAGTCCGCGAAATTGCAAAAACGCGGAGGCGCCTTGCGGGCATTTCAGCGGCGGAAACGGCACAGCCCAAGTCCGCGCGCCGAGCTGCCCGGCCTCCCAAGTGGAAATCGAATTTTACGCGCCCGGCATTTCTCAAGGCCGTCCGCAAATGCAAGGAATACATCCGCGCCGGCGACGCATTCCAGATCGTCCTGAGCCAGCGATTTTCAGCGCGAGTCGGGGCCGACCCATTCGAGATTTACCGTCAACTCCGCGTGATCAATCCCTCGCCGTACATGTATTTCCTGAAACTCGGCGACGTCACGATTGCCGGCAGCTCACCCGAAATGCTTGTGAAGGTCCAGGGACGAGAAGCGTTTTATCACCCGATCGCTGGCACAGCTCCGCGTGGCGTGACCGAAAAGGAAGACCAGCTCGCCGAGGCGAAGCTACTGGCCGATCCGAAGGAACGCGCCGAACACGTGATGCTCGTCGATCTCGGACGCAACGATCTGGGCCGCGTTTCCGAGTACGGCTCGGTGAAAGTCGCGCGCTTGATGTACGTCGAGCGCTATTCGCACGTGATGCATCTCGTTTCGAGCCTGCGCTCCACGCTGCGGCCGGACGTGGATTGTTTCGACGCTCTGGCAGCGTGTTTCCCTGCCGGTACTCTTTCGGGCGCTCCGAAAATCCGCGCCATGGAGATCATCGACGAGCTGGAGCCCACGCGCCGCGGAATCTATGGCGGCGCGATCCTTTACCTCGATTTCGCCGGGAACCTTGACTCCTGCATCGCCATCCGGACGCTGCTCATGAAAGACGGGGTAGCTTACGTTCAGGCCGGAGGTGGGCTGGTTGCCGATTCGGTGCCAGCCCGCGAATACCAAGAGTCGGTGAACAAGGCCAAGGCAGTAGTTCGCGCCATCGAATTAGCTTCGCGGCTCTCGAATTAGCTCTGAATACCGGCATACCTGCATTCCGTGTCGTCCCCGCGCGATTCACACCGTCATCTTCCCGCTGAGCCCCGCTCCAAGGGTTGCGCCTCTTTCCGCACGACCTCATTCAAGCTCCAAGTCGCCCAGTTCGGTGATCGTCTTGCCCAGGTTTCTCGAAAAGAGTTTCGCGACTCTCCGTGCGAATGTCACATCGCGCGTCGCCAGATCGTACGTAAAAAAGGCGCCCCGGTATGACGCCGCAAATCTCACCACACTGCCCACCGTCAGAAACAGCTGCTCGATCTCGCCTTGATCGTCGCTGAAAGGGCTTTTCAGATCCTTGTCCAGGCCACCTGGCGAAGGCGGCCAGTGAATGACGTTCGAATGCGCCTTGATTTTCAAAGGTCTCCGTTGTGCAGCTGAAATTGTCAGGTGCGAAAGTGGATCGGATCTCTAAGATTCTGAAGCTCTCTGTAGTAGTAAAGAGATGTCGGCCGTTTTTCATGGAATCGAAGCTTGCGGAGGAATTCGATTTCAGTCGGCGCGATGTCGCGGCTGAGCGATGTATCTCGCAAGAACTCTTTCAGTCCCGCTTCTTCCGCTGCCGGATCGGACTCCGACTCTACAAACTCAAATCTCTTCGGAGAACCGGGAGCAAGCCTCTTGCTCAACACCACTTCGATCGCGAAACTCGAAAGGTCCACATCCCACGATTCGATCAGGGGATCGAGGAAGGATACGCAATTTTCCCGCGACAAGTTGAAAACGTCGGTATCCAGAAATTCCAGGATCAGGACACGCATTTGCTCGTAGGTTCGGCCGTTGAGCTTAGCCACAAGATGAAGCCAATTCTCGCTTTGCAATTCCTCTTTAGCGATTCTCTTGACAACGTCCAGGAGTTTCTGCGTAACAATCCGTTCGAGTTCCCCAAATGGCTGTTTTTCGAAAATCGCCCGCACTTGCTTCTGGCACTCACGTTCGCACTTTCGAAGAATCAACTCCCGCACTTCCTTGAACAGCGGCGCCGACGGATTCGCCAGATTCTTCTTCAACTCTTCGTTGCGTTCGTAGTCGGCCAGAGCTGACAGCTTCCCGTGCGGAAGCTTCAGGAATTGCTCCATCTTGTCATAGATATCTGACCGACTGGGGGAGGGTGGCAGTTTTTTCCGGGTCAGAAGTTGCGAGATATAAGAGTCAGTTACTTCTACGGCAGTCGCCAGGTCTTTCTGCTCCAAACCCAGCTCTTGCAGCCGTTGCTTGATGACAAGGCAGGCATCCACGGAAGGGTACCTCCAATTAACTTACGAAGTAAACAGATTAAGACGGTCTCACATTATACTTGACAGATCAAGTGAATCAGCTTAGGGTGGTTAAATCACTGAGGGATTCTCCAGTTCAGCTTAACTACCTGAGTTCATCTGAGCGCCCCTTGGCACACCAAGGAGGTCCACATGTTTGCACGCCGAGTGTATATGCATCTCAAACCCAAAAGTGTCGAAGAATTCACGCAGCGGATGGAAAATGAAGTCGTCCCGCTGCTCAGAAAACAAAAGGGATTTCAGGATGAAATCACGTTTGTCGCTCCCGGTGGCCTGGACGCGTTTGGAATCAGTTTGTGGCAGTCCGCCGAAGACGCTGAGGCATACAACCGCGAAACCTACCCTGCGATAACCAAGCTGCTTTCGAAAGTCATCGAAGGCACGCCACAGGTAAAGACCTATGAGGTCTGCAATTCCACTTTCCACAAGATCGCCACTGCCGTAGCCGCAGCCTAGCAGGGCGACGCGTTCGACGGGGGCGGGCGAGTTCCGCTCCCAGCTTTCCAACTCAGTGGTTCAGGGAGATTTCAAATGTACATCCTGCTGTGCGTCGTCATCGGAATCGCCGTCGGTTGGCTGACGGGGAGAGTGTTGAAGGGCAATCAATACGGCCCCGCGATGGATATCGTGATGGGCATGACGGGAGCCGTGGGAGCCGAAGTGCTTCTCCGCGTAACGGATTTCTCCGGCCGTCTTCGCACCATCACCGCTCCCTTCATTGTGATTTTTGGCGCCGTGGCAATGACCGTGATCGCTGCTTACATCAACGGTCGAAGGCGCTACGCCGGATACTGACGGTCAGTCCCCGACCGCGATTCCCAGGTGTAGCCGCCCGAGTCCTCGCAAACTTTACGACCCGCCGGCAAGTTTCGTTCTAAAGGAGTTCGCAAATGAGAATCACCAGCCGTGGAATTATTATTTTATTCGCGCTCGCAGCCTCCACTTCGGTTCTGTACGGTCAGGATGTCTCCACATACCGCACCTTCAAGCTCGGCATGACCCTCGCCGATATATCCCACCAGGTCGACATGACCGTTGCGCAGGCCACCGTGATCTGCCAGCAGCCGGCGTTGGTTCAGGAATTGAACTGGTGGCCGCTCCCGAACGGTGAAGATTCCTCGAAGAAAGAGGCCGTCCAACAGATCACCTTTTCCTTCTATGAAGGAGCCCTGTACAAAATCACGGTCTCCTATGAAACTTCTGCCACCGTCGGACTCACCCCCGCCGACATGGTTGAGTTGCTTACTCGCGAGTTCGGGCCGTCCGCCGCGTCTGCCGCCCGCATAAGCTTCCCGCCGAACTCCAGCCTGAATGGCGCTTCGGAAAAAGTGCTCGCACGGTGGGAAGATGCGCAGCATTCGTCCAACCTCTTCCAGACCTCGCTCATGGGCGCCTACGGCTTGGTGATTTTCACCAAACAGACGGACGTGCAGGCCGCCGCCGCGATCGCGCGTTCCGAAGTGCTTGTGCGCCAATCCGCGCCACAGACGGAAGCAGCGCGCCTGAAAAAAGAAGCCAGCGATCTGGAACTCACGCGGCAGAAAAACAAGAAGGCCTTCCGCCCATAAGCTGTGAGTCGTTCACGATTGCAAAGTTCCAAGGAGGTTGCTATGTGGCAACGTAAAGATCCATCATCGAAAGATGTCGCTCTTCGAGCTCACGAGCTCTATCTGGAGCGGGGCAGCGAACATGGGCACGACGTCGAAGACTGGCTGAGAGCTGAAAGGGAGTTGCGTTACCCTCTCCCAAGGCCTGCGAGAATGATGGCCGCCCGCGTCGGCAGGAGTAGCTTGAACTGACGCCTCGCCGCATTCCTTTCAATAATTCCCACCGGGCCTTTGAGCTGAATTCAAGGCCTTCGCGCCAGGGCCGCACCCGCGCTGCGCATTATCGTCGTGCCGCATTCCGCTAACATCAAAAATGTAGCGGCGCACTTCACCGCTGCAGTTTTTCTCATCTTCGGCGTCATTGAGGAAGCGGATCTCGGCCAGCGCGAACCGGACGCGCAGGAGGCGTATAATCCGGATAATGATTCTGCTGCTGGATAACTACGATTCGTTTACCTACAACCTCGCGCAGTATCTCGGCGAGCTGGGCTGCGCGCTGGAAGTCCACCGCAACGACAAAATCAGCGTGGACGAAGTCGCGCGCAAACGACCCGAAGCGATCGTGATCTCTCCAGGGCCCTGCACTCCCGCCGAAGCCGGCATTTCGATCGAGCTCGTGCGAGAGCTCGCCGGCAAAATCCCCATTCTCGGCGTTTGCCTCGGCCATCAAGCCATCGGGGAAGCCTTCGGCGGAAAAGTAATTCGCGCGAAGGAGATTCTCCACGGAAAAACCAGCGAAATCTTTCACGACGGGCGCACGATCTTTGGGTCGCTGCCGAAGCCTTTTGTGGCCACGCGCTACCACTCGCTGATCGTGGAAAAGAAAACCTTGCCCCGCGAGTTGGAGATTTCGGCGGAAACTGCCGACGGGACGATCATGGGGCTTCGCCACCGCAAGCTGCGCGTGGAAGGGGTGCAGTTCCACCCCGAGTCCGTGCTCACGGACGTGGGCATAAGCCTTCTGAGAAATTTCTTGTCGAAGAATTAGTTCAAAGCGGGGCTAGTGCATGTGCGACGGGCTCATTCGCGCGTGCAAGATCGCGAAGACTGTACCAAACGCGATCAGGGAAATGATGACCCAGAGGAGAATGAAGTGACGCCGGCCCGCCACCTGCGGCATTTGCGGATCGGCGCTGCTCAGCGTGGCGTCATACGCGGTTGATTCTTCCACTGTCCGCACGTCTCCATCTACGTCCACGGTCAGCGTGCCAGAAGTCGAGCCTACCTGGAACTCCGTTGGAGTAATGACGGCTAACTGCCCCGCCGCTGTCGGCTGCTTCGGACGGACGAGTGCATCGAGAACGCGAAACTCCAACGGCGCTCCCGCAGCCCCAGAAAAGCGCATCATGCCGGTCTCGAGGCGCGCCTCTACGCCCGTGGCGGTCTTGTGAAGCGAAAGCGCTGAATTCTGCCCAAGCCACACTTGCGCGGCTCCCAAGCTAATCCGCAGGCTTCCTTGGTCTTGCGTGGAGACCGTGTCGCCGTCAAAGAGCGAAGTGCCGTCGGCTATCGGAACGCTGCCCAGCATCGCTTTTTGGCCGATGACGATGACGCCGAGCGGGGCGTTCGCGCCGGTCGTTGCGGCTGAGCAGGTAACCGCGACGCCAAGTAACAGAATCAGAATAAGTCCCGTAGTTTGAACGAGTTTCGGCAACCATGCACCCCTTGGGCTGTGCTTTTGAGATGCTAGGTTTGGCTTGTCAGGATGTCAATGCAGCTTCGCGCAGCCCGAGTTCAGGTGATTACTGTATGAAGGTGGTCGGTGAAATCCCAGCTTGGCTCAAATGTTCCGATTAGATGGCCTCACCAGTCGAGGTTCGAAAGCAGGGCTGAATAGATCTCAATCCCGCGCCAAAAGAAACCGATCCGGAGATTTTCGTCCGAGCTGTGCTGATTGTCGTCGTAATTGCAGATCGGCACCGTAATCACTGGAAGTCCAAGATTTTCAAAAATATACATCGGCGAACTGCCCCCAAGAATAGGCATGCGGACAAGCCCACCTTCGGCCGCAGCGTCAACAACATCTGACAGCGCCTTTGCCACGGGAAGGTCCATCGAGGTCATGGAAGCCGGATAGCCGCCCTCGCTCATCATCACGCGCGCGACCTTCCCGTGCGTGCGCCGCTCCTCCATCGTGGGCTCGGCCGCCGTCACGTAATACCCCTGCGCGCGGATGTGCGCCACCAGGCGGTCGAACTGCGTCTGCGGCGTAATGTTCTTCACCAATCGCAGATCGAGCGACGCCATCGCGCGGTCCGAAATCACGTTTCGCGATTGCGCGCCCACATCCTCGCTCCGGATTCCGTCCACGTTAAGCGATGGCTCGGTTAAGAGCTCGACAAGCTTCTTCCCTCCGCCATCCGGCTTCTGGATCGCCAGCGCTTTTTCCAGATCGGCATCGTTATCCGGCATTTGCTCGAGCGCGCGCTGCGCCGTCGGTCCGAGCGGCGCGATGCCTTCGTAGAAATGGGCGATTCGCACGCGGCCGTCATCATCTTTCATTGAGGCAAGCAACTGAGCGAGCCGCATCGCAGGATTCGGCGCCCAATTTCCGTAATGGCCGCTGTGCAGAGGATACTCTGGCCCGTACACCGTGATTTGAACGCCGAGAACGCCGCGATTGCCGAAGACGACGAGCATCCGCCCGGATTGGTGCACCGGTCCATCGCCATTGATCAGCAGATCGCCGCCGAGCAGATCGCGGTGCGTCATCATCGTTTGCTCGAGGTGCGGAGAGCCCGCTTCTTCTTCGCTATCGAGAATGAGCTTCAGGTTCACCCGTATCGGAATTTTCGCCGCGCGCAACGCATCCATCCCCGCAAGCAACGCCACGATCGGCGATTTGTCGTCGCCGGCGGAGCGTGCATAGAGCCGCCAATCGTCGTTAAAGCGACCGTCGGTTGGGAAGGGAATGATCTTGCCGCCGTCTTCGAATCTAGCGTCGCGAAGAGTCGGCTCGAAGGGTTTCGTTCCGTGCCAGGCGGCCGGATCGACGGGTTGCCCGTCGTAGTGCATGTAAATGATCACCGTCCGCTTCGCTCCGGGCGCATCCAGCCGTGCGTAAATCACCGGCCCACGGCCCGGCTCGGGAAGCGGCTGCGTGTCAAACCCGCGCGCGCGCAGCATTTGCGTGAGCTTTTCGGCGTTCCGCTGAATATTTGCCGAGTCGCTCGCGACGTTCGGAATCGCCAGCAGCGCAACCAGCTCATTCATGATTTGCTGCTGATGCACCTTGCGCCAGTTGCGAACTTGAGCGGCAGTCTGCGCGGCGCCGGCCTGCGCGGCTTGTGCGCGCGGCGCGTTTGACAATCCGGAAGCCACCGGATACGCTGACGCCACGATCAATAGGAGTGATGCAGGTACGCCTATGAAGATCCTCATCGCCGTCCTTCCGTAGCGGTCCCTCGCGGACCGAATCACATCGCTCAATCGAGCGGACAGTACCGTTTTCATCCAGCTCTCGCAAGTGCGAGAAATTTGCCGCTTATCAATTCCTTCCGCGTATGTGGGATGAAAGGTTCCGGAATGTCTGAATTCGCGCTGCAAGTCGAAAACCTGGTGAAAATTTTCGAGCCGCGCATGTTTTCGCGTGCCCCGCGCACATCCGTCCGCGCCGTGGACGGAATGACGTTCGCCGTGAAGCGCGGGACGATCTTCGGTCTGCTTGGGCCAAACGGCGCGGGCAAGACGACTACGCTCAAAATGTTGACGACGCTCGTGCGGCCGACGAGCGGCAGCGCATCGGTGATGGGATTTGACGTTGTCGCGCACCCTCTGGAGGTGCGCAGGCGCATTTCCGTGGTCATTCAGGAGACCGCAGTCGAGCTCTTTCTCAGCGTCCGTGACAACTTGCTCACCTTCGCGCGATTTCACGGCCTGAATCGCGAACTCGCGCAACGCCGCGCGGGCGAGGCGATGGAGCGCTTTGGCCTTACCACGGAAGCAAATCGTAAAGTGCAGGATTTGAGCGGCGGCTTCCGGCGCCGCGTACAGGTCTCGAAGGTATT
>DASTCZ010000108.1:0-5261 GCA_035710585.1 Candidatus Acidiferrales bacterium
GAGATCCTCTCTGAGCGCGAAAAGGTAAATAGCAAGTTGCAAGTGATCCTTGACCAGGATACGGAGCCATGGGGTATTAAGGTATCCAAGGTCGAAGTGAAACAGGTGGACATTCCGGAGAATATGCAGCGCGCGATCGCCAAGCAAGCGGAAGCGGAGCGCGAGCGCCGCGCAAAAATCATTCACGCCGAAGGCGAATTCGAGGCCTCTGCTAAATTGGCGGAAGCCGCCGGCGTGCTTGCGACCCAACCGACATCCATTCAACTCCGTTACCTGCAAACCTTGACCGAAATCGGCGTCGAGAAAAACACCACGATCGTTTTCCCGTTGCCGGTTGACATTCTCAGCGCGTGGCAGAAATCGCTGAACGCGCCACAAGGCAAATAAAAAATGGCAAATGGTTCGAAGGGCAACGACGTCGTACTCGAAAGCAGGCATCTGATCGGCCTCTTCGTGGTGATCGTCGTAATTTTCGGCGTCGTGTTCTCGCTGGGCTACGAGCTCGGCCGCAATCAGGTCGGCACGCACGTGCAGGCAGCAGCTGCGCCGCCGGATAGCGATGCCACCGCGCCCGAGCCGGCGTTGAAGCCGGAAGTGATCACGAATCCGGCATCGTCTGCCGCGATGTCTTCTGCAAAGCCGCAGACCGGCGGCGACAAGATCGGTTCGCAGCCTGCCGCGCCCGCTTCGGATTGGGATTTTTACAAGTCAGCGGATTCGAATCCGCCGCCCGCGCATCTGGAGAAGCCGGCAAAGACCGAGCGTGTGAGCTCCGCCGCTTCGCAACCGACGGCGACACAGCCTAAAACAACGATCCACTCCGCGCGCACAAAGCCCGTGCCTATACTCGCGCCGGTGAAAACCACGAAATCGCCTTCGATGGACGCCCCGCTGCTGCCGCACGGTTCGATTCTCCTGCAAGTTGCCGCGCTCACGCGCCAATCCGACGCGCTCTCGATGGCGCAAGTGCTTCACCAGAAGCACTTCTCGGCCATCGTCGTGCCTCCCGGAACGGATCACTACTATCACGTGCAGGTCGGGCCGTATCGCGACGTCAACGCGGCCAATCACGCGCGCGAGGCGCTTGAAAAAGCGGGCTTCAATAGCATAATCAAGCGGTGACGCCAGAGCGCCCGCCAGCTAAATCATCCGGGAAACAAAAAACCAGGAATCGAAAAGAGCGGCCGTCGCAGAAAACTTCTGCGCAGGCCCAGAATGTTTCTGCGTCCGTGGCCGCGCCGAATGCGGCCGCTGACATTTTTCAAATTCACACCATCACTCGAATTTCGTTCGGCGCGCTTTCCGGTCTGCTTCTCGTTTTCGCTTACCCGAAGTTTCACTTTTATGTCGCCGGATGGTTTTCCGTTGCACTCTTGATGGCTGCGGCCGCGGGAGCCCGTCCGCGAGTCGCTGCACTCGCCGGTTACGTGCAGGGAATCGTCTTCTACGTCGGCACACTCACCTGGCTTGACACGGTCTTTCAGCTTCACGGCGGCGTTGGACCTGTGATGGCTGCCGTGGCTCTCGGACTGATCGTCGCGGTCGCATCGCTCTTTCGTTTGTTTTTCGCATGGGCCTTCGCGAGACTCGCGCGGCGCAGCGTCGCTCTCGCGTGTCTCGCAGCGCCTTTTCTCTGGGTGCTGATCGAATTCGGCATCGATCAACTTCCCGCCATCGGTTTCCCATGGAATTTGCTGGGCTACACTGCGGCCAATAGCCTCGCGATCGCTCAACTCGCTCCCATCGCCGGAATTTGGGGCTTGAGTTTTCTCGTCGTCGCGTTCAACGCGCTGCTGTTCTGGGGCATCGCTGAGCTCCGCGCCCGCCGAAGCCTGCCAATGGATCTCGCTTGCGGCATCGCTATTATTCTGGGCCTGATCGCCTGGCTCGGTCCGCGCGCGGTTCCGCAAGCGCATCCAGATCACCAAGCCAACCTCGTGCAGACCAATTTTCCCGAGCCGGATTATTTCCCCGCCGACTGGCTCGATCAGCACGCCGCGGAAATGGACGAGCTCGGCCAACTTTCGCTCACCGCGCCCAGCGGGAATTTGCAAGCCGGTCCGACAATCTGGCCCGAAGTCCCGGCGCCCTTTTCAATGCAGGACCCCAAATTCGCTGCGCGTGCGCTCCTGCTCTCGCGCCAAATCCCCGATGGCTTTTTAGTCGGTGTCATCGATTGGAAAGCGCGCCCCGGAGTCAGCTGGCGCGTTTACAACAGCGCTGCGCTGCTGGTGCCGCCCGGCCGCGAGGCGTTTCTCTACGACAAAATTCATCTCGTGCCCTTCGCCGAGCACGTCCCCTTCGGAAAGCTTTTCACGTTCGTGCGCAGCATCACCATCGAAGTCGGCAATTTTGAAAGCGGCAACGACTACAAGGCCGGAACGCTGCCCGATGGAAACCGTTTCGGCGTTTTCATCTGCTACGAATCGATTTTTCCGAGCGAGGTGCGGAAGTTTGTCGCCAGCGGCGCGCAGTTTCTGGTGAATATATCCAACGACGGCTGGTTCGGCCGCAGCGCCGCGCCCGAACAGCACTTCGCCATGGCTCGCGTGCGCGCGATCGAAAATCGCCGTTGGCTTTTGCGCTGCACAAATAACGGCTACACCGCATCCATCGATCCTTACGGCCGCATCGTCGCCCAGCTTCCGACCGACGTCCGCGATCACTTGCTCGCGCCATACGCCGCCCGCAGCGACCTCACGCTCTACGCCCGCTTCGGCGATTGGCTTCCGTGGCTGTGTGTGATGGTTTCGGCGGGATTCCTGATTGCGAATTTTCGCCGCACTCGTGCGAAAATATAATTCGGCTCAAAGCAAAATGATCCTCGAAGACCTCGAACACCGCTACGAAGAGCTCAGCGCGCGCGTCGCGCTCGTGCGGAGCTTTCTTTGACCCCGCGAAAGACCGCATTCGCCTGACCGAACTCGACATGAAAGCCGCCGGCGCCGACTTCTGGCAGAACCAGGAGCAGGCGCAGCGCATATTGAAAGAACGCAAAGCGCTCGAACAGCGCGTCGAGTCGGACAAATTACTTCGCCGGCTGAGCGAAGACCTCGAGACCTATTTCCACCTCGCGCACGAGGAAACCAACGCCGCTCAGCGCCAGTCGCTGATCGATGAAGCCGGCCGCGAACTGGAAAGCGCCGAGAAATACGTCGGCGAACTCGAGACCGCCACGCTGCTCTCCGGAGAAAACGACGCGCTCAACGCCATTATGACCATCAAGCCCGGCGCCGGCGGCACAGAATCGCAGGACTGGGCGGAGATGCTGCTGCGCATGTATTTGCGTTGGTGTGAATCGCACAAATTCCGCGCCACGATTCTTGATTCCATGCCCGGCGAAGAAGCGGGCATCAAGTCCGCCACCGTGCGTGTCGAAGGCGAAAACGCGTACGGACTGCTCACCAATGAGACGGGCGTTCACCGGCTCGTACGCATTTCGCCATTCGACCAGGCCGCGCGGCGGCACACTTCTTTTGCGTCCGTGTTCGTAATTCCGGAAGTGGACGACCGCATCGAGATCGATGTGAAGCCCGAAGACCTTCGCATCGACACATTTCGCGCCGGCGGCCACGGCGGGCAAAACGTAAACAAAGTCGAAACCGCCGTACGCATCACGCACATACCGAGCGGCATCGTCGTGCAATGCCAAAACGAGCGCAGCCAGCACAAGAATCGCGAACTCGCAATGAAGTTCCTGCGCTCGCGGCTCTACGATCTCGAAATCCAAAAGCGGCAAGAGGAGACGCGCAAACTTGACGAGACCAAGCTGGACATTTCCTTCGGCAGCCAGATCCGTTCCTACGTGCTGCAGCCCTACCAGATGATTAAGGACCACCGGACCAAGTTTTCGACCGGAGACGTGAACCGCGTGCTCGATGGCGACCTCGACCCCTTCATACGCTCCTATTTGCTCTTCAAAAAGACTGGAAAGTTCGCTCCTGATGGAGCTGACAGCGCAGACGAGGACTAAAACTGGAAGTTGCCGGAACGGCCGCCGCGCGCCGTTCGCGCTCGCGATTTCCCCGCTCAACCCTTCGATAACACGTTTCAATTCATCGCGTTGACACTCACTTTTCGCGCGTGTTACGGTAACTATTCTTGTGTCGAGGCGTTCACGCTGATCCCTCTCGCACGATTCGGTCTCGTATTACCTAGGAGAATGTTTTGAGCCACGATCATCGCCGCTACCTGTTTACTTCGGAGTCCGTCACCGAAGGCCATCCCGATAAAATTGCCGACCAGATTTCAGACGCCGTGCTCGACGCCGTGCTCTCGCACGACGCGACCGGCCGCGTCGCCTGCGAGACACTCGTCACCACGGGCCTCGTCATGGTCGCAGGCGAAATCACCACCAGCGCGCAACTCGATTACTCCGAAATCGCGCGCAACGTGGTGCGCGACGTCGGCTACAATCGCGCCGAATACGGCTTCGACTCCGAAACCTGCGCCGTAATTTCCTCCGTGAAGCGCCAGTCGCCCGATATCGCCATGGGCGTCGATACCGGCGGTGCCGGGGACCAGGGGCTCATGTTCGGCTACGCCTGCGATGAGACCGACGAGCTCATGCCGCTGCCGATCATGCTGGCGCACAAACTGGCCCGCCGCCTCTCCGAAATCCGCAAGTCCAACAAAGTTGATTTTCTCCGCCCCGATGGAAAATCCCAGGTCACAGTCGAGTACGAAGGCACGCGCCCGGTGCGCGTCGATTGCGTTGTGATTTCCACGCAGCACAGCGATACGGTCTCCAATGAAAAGCTGAAGGAAGCGATCAAGAACGAAGTGATCACCCACGTCGTGCCCGCTTCGCTGATGGATAAGAACACAAAGATGCACATCAATCCGACGGGACGGTTCGTTGTCGGTGGGCCGATGGGTGACGCCGGACTCACCGGACGAAAAATTATTGTTGATACTTACGGCGGCTACAGCCGTCACGGCGGCGGCGCGCTTTCCGGCAAAGATCCGACCAAGGTTGACCGCTCGGCGTGCTACATGGCGCGCTACGTTGCGAAAAATCTCGTCGCCGCGGGAATTGCCAAGCGGGTCGAAGTGCAGCTCGCTTACGCAATCGGCGTCGCCGAACCGGTTTCCGTGATGGCCGAGACGTTTGGCACCGGCGCGATCTCCGACGAGAAAATCACCGAAATTATTCGCGCGAATTTCAATCTTACGCCGCGCGGCATCATCGAAACCTTGCAGCTGCGCCAGCCGATTTACCGGCCGACCGCTGCTTACGGGCACTTCGGCCGCACCGAGCC
>DASTCZ010000109.1:0-5906 GCA_035710585.1 Candidatus Acidiferrales bacterium
GAAGGAGCTGCTCGGACCGCGCGATTACACAATGGACGAAGCCGCAAAAGTCATCGGCGCCGCCATCGGGAAGCCGAAGCTCTCCTATACAAAAGCTCCAGCATTCATGGCGAAGCCAGCCTTGCGAGCAGCGGGGTTGTCTTCGGACATGGTCGATCAGTTCGTCGAGATGACCGAAGCCATCAACGATCGCCGCATGGTTCCACTCGAGGAGCGTGGCGCGAACAATACCACGCCAACGACTCTGGAACAGTTCGTCGCAGAAGTCTTGGTTCCGGCTTCCAGCGGAAAAACCGCCGGAGCATAACGGGGTCACCGGCCACTAATGTCGGTACCCTGGCCCCCGCAGCACCGTCCCAGGATGCGCGCCTGTCATCCGCCCTTCCTCGATCACCGGCACACCATTCACCAGGACGTATTCCATCCCCTCCGACAATTGATTCGGTTTTTCAAACGTCGCGACATCGTGGATCGTCTGCGGATCAAACACCACAATGTCGGCCCACATCCCCGCCTTCAGAACGCCGCGATCGGTGAAGCCCATTTTCTGCGCGGGAAGAGCCGAGAATTTTCGAATCGCATCGGACAGAGTAACGAGATTCTCCTCGCGCACATATTTCTTGAGTATTCGTGGAAACGTTCCATACGCGCGCGGATGCGGATGTTCCTTCCCAAGTATTCCTTCCGGCGAAGTTCCCTGTGAATCGTTGCAGATGGAAGTCCACGGCTGCTTCAGCGCCAGCGCGACGTCGTGTTCGTCCATCGCAAAAACCGACGCGTAAGTGTATCCGGCGTCTTCGATCAAAATGTCGAAGATCGTGTCCATCGGGTCCGCGTGTCGATCCGTCGCGATCTGCGCGATGGTCTTGCCCTGCAGCGGCAACAACTTCTCATTCTGCACGGCGCTGATCAGAATCGACTCCGGCCCCGGAATCTCTTGCCATTCGTTGTCCCATTCCTTCGAAGGCGTGCGCATGTCCTGCTTGATTCGCTGGCGCATCGCGGGATCGCGAAGCCGCTCGATCATTTTGGCATCGCCACCATCGTGCGCCCAGGGCGGCACAAATGCCGAAAGTGAATTGAGCCATGCCGGATACGCGTAAGTGTTCGCGCTGATATCGACGCCCTCGTCGCGCGCATGCTGAATGAACTCCACAACCTGCGGCATTTTCCCCCAATTCGGTTTTCCCGCGGACTTCAAGTGCCATATCTCCACCGGAATTTTCGCTTCGCGTCCGATGCGGACGGCTTCCGCAAGCGCGGCCATTTCATTGTCGCCTTCATTGCGGATGTGCGTCGCATAAATTCCGCCAAACCGAGCGGCCTCCGAGGCAAGCGCGATCAATTCATCTGTCTTCGCGTACGGCGCAGGCGCGTATTGCAGCGATGTCGAGACTCCTACGGCGCCCTCCTGCATCGCCTGCTTCACCAGCGCGCGCATCTGATCCAACTCCGAAGATGTCGGCGCGCGGTCCGCGTCACCTATCACCATGCGCCGCACTTGCGTCGCGCCAACGTAATCCGCAACGTTGATACCGATACTCTGCCGTTCCAGCCGCGCAAAGTATTGCCCCAGCGTGCGCCAATCGGGAGTCACCTTGAAGTGCACATACGCTAGACGGTCTGCGCGCATGATCGCGTCATTTAATGGAGCAACCGAGCTGCCTTCGCCGGTCACTTCCGTCGTGATTCCCTGATAAATTTTCGAAGGAAGCCGCGGGTCAACCAGAATCGTCAGGTCGGATTGCCCCAGCATGTCGATGAATCCCGGAGCGACCACGCGTCCGCGCGCATCGATCTCCTTCGTGGCGCTCGCGTCTCGCAGGCGTCCGATCGCCGCAATCCGGCCGCCACGAATGCCGACATCTGCCTCATACCACGGCGAGCCCGTCCCATCGATAACGTGGGCGTTGCGAATGAGGACGTCGAATGAGTTCGACTCACCTTGCGGTGGCGAGCCCGCCAAAGAAACGGCTGCGATCGCGGAAAGCGCGAGCACGACAAATAACCGCATCGTGCGGTAGCTCATATTTTTCTCCCGGAAATTCGGTCGAATCATAGATGAGTTTCAAACCCTTCTCTAGCCCCGCTGGCGGATCGCCGGCGTGTGCCGCCTTGGCGAGTGTGCTTAAATAGCCCGGCTTGAACGAATCCATTCTCATTACGGGCTGCAACGAACTGATTTCTTTGCGAGGACCTGTTCCTCGCCGCGGCAAGGCTCTGAGCGACCTTGGCATCATCCGCAATGGAGCAATCCTCGTCCACGACGGAAAAATTGCGGCCATCGGCCCTCGCAATAAGATCGAGAACGATCCGCGCGCTCGCACCGCGGAGAAGATCGACCTCCAGGGTCGAGTGGTCCTGCCCGGCTTCGTGGACTCCCACACCCACCTTGCATTCGCTGCGAGCCGCGCCGATGAGCACGAACAACGAATCGCCGGCGCGACCTATGAACAAATCGCCAAGGCAGGCGGCGGAATTCTTTCTTCCGTTCGCAAACTGCGCGAAATTTCCCACGACGTTCTCGAACGCGGCGCGCTCGCAAATCTCAGACGCTTCGCCGAGCATGGCACCACGACGATAGAAGCCAAGAGCGGCTACGGTCTCAACGCCGAAAGCGAGCTCAAGACCCTAAAGCTCTACGCTGCGCTCAACGCGAAGCAGCCCATCGAAATCGTTCCCACGTTTCTCGGCGCTCACGTCGTCCCGCTCGAATATCGCAAGAAACAATCCGGGGCAGCCGCCTACATCGAATACCTTGCATCTGAACTGGTGCCACAGATTGCCGCTGCCGGGCTTTCCGAATACTGCGACGTCTTCTGCGATCGCGGCGCATTCACTGTCGCGCAGGCGCGAAAGCTTCTCACCGCCGCGCGCGCCTGCGGGATGCGCCTCCGAATCCACGCCGAGCAGCTCGCGCGTACGGGTGCTGCGCGGCTCGCCGTCGAGCTTCACGCCGCGAGCGCCGACCATCTCGAAAAACTCAATTCTGCGGATATCCGCGCCCTCGGACACTCCGAAACCGTCGCCACGCTGCTTCCCGGCTGCTGCTTCCATCTCGGTGAACATCAATCCGCGCCCGCGCGAAAGCTCATCGAAGCCGGAGCCATCGTTGCCCTGGCCACGGATTTCAATCCTGGCACCAGCCCGACGCTCTCCACGCCCATGGTTCTTTCTCTCGCCACGGCGCAACTGCGCATGACTCCAGCCGAGGCGGTCTCTGCCGCCACAATCAACGCCGCCTATTCTTTGGGCCGCGCCGATCGTATCGGCTCGCTCGAAGTTGGCAAATTCGCCGACCTCGCGGCCTTCGATGTGGCCGACTATCGCGAAATCCCCTACTATTTTGGCGTGAACCTTTGCGTCTTTACGATGAAGCGCGGCAAAGTGCTTCATTCGCGTCTACACGGCTAGCGGGAAAGGTTCCGTCTCCTTCATGCGCAAAATCGTCGAATGCGTGCCGAATTTTTCGGAAGGGCGCGACCCCGCCAAGATCGAAGCGCTGATCGCAGCCATGCAATCCGTGCCCGGCGTCGCCGTCCTCGATCGCGAATCGGATGCGGACCACAACCGCTGCGTCGTCACGCTCGCAGGTGAACCGGACGCCGTCGCCGAAGCCGCCCTCGCGGGAGTCGGCCGCGCGCTCGAGCTCATCGATCTCACTAAACACACTGGCGCTCACCCGCGCATCGGCGCGACCGACGTCGTCCCCTTCGTCCCGATCGAGGGGGTCGAACTCGAAGATTGCGTCGCGCTTGCTAAGCGGGTCGGCCGCGAAATCTGGTCGCGCTACAAGATTCCCGTTTATTTTTACGAAGCCGCCGCGCAGCGCCCTGACCGCGCCAATCTCGAAAATATCCGCAAGGGCCAATTCGAAGGCCTGCGTGATGATCTTCCGCGCAACGCCGATCGCGCTCCCGATGTCGGCGATCCACGAATCCACCCCACCGCGGGAGCCGTCGTCGTCGGCGCGCGGAAATTCCTCATCGCCTATAACATCAACCTCAACACGCCCGACGTCTCCGTCGCCAATCGCATCGCCAAATCGATCCGCTTTTCCTCCGGCGGTCTCCGCTACGTGAAATCCATGGGAGTGGATCTCAAATCGCGCCATCTCGCCCAAGTCTCGATCAATCTGACCGATTTCGAGCAGACGCCCATGCATCGCGTCTTCGAAATGGTTCGCCGCGAAGCCGAGCGCTGGGGCGCGCAGATCGTCGGCAGTGAAATCGTCGGCCTCGTTCCGAAAAGAGCCATCGAAATGGCCGCCGATTTCTTCCTGCAATTCGAGAATTTCAAGCCGGAAATCGTTTTCGAGAATCGTCTCGTCGCAGCGCTCAGCGGCGCTCCGGCCGCAGCGGAGCCGGGCCGCTTCGCTGTCCTCGCTGCTCCGTTGCTCGATGCCGTTGGCGCGCCAACTCCAACACCCGGTGGAGGTACCGTCGCGGCGCTTGCCGGTGCTCTATCGGCTTCGCTCGGCAAAATGGTCGCCGGCCTCGCGCGCAAGAAAAAATCCCACGCGCAGTATGTCGATCAGCTTAGCTCCGCGGTTGCCGAGCTGGACAAATCTGCTCAAGCGCTCGCTGCTGCGATGGATCGCGATGCACAGTCCTACGACGCCGTAATGGCGGCGTTCAGGCTACCGAAAGGTTCGCCCGCCGAGGAATACGATCGCGAAGCGAAAATCCAGAAAGCCACAAAAGGCGCCGCGGAAGTGCCCATGGAAGTCGCGGAAGCCGCCGTCCAGCTTTTCGCCCGCCTCGGACAACTGGAACCTATTACGCCGGCGTCTATGTATTCAGACCTGCGCGTGGCGAAGCTCATGGCTTCCGCGGCCGCTCAGGGCGCGCTGGCCAACGTCCAGATCAATCTCGAATCGATTACCGATTCTAATTTTGTCGAGGACATGAAATCCCGCATCTCGCGCGTGGAAGCTCACCTGGCCCCCGCGCCCGCTGCTGCAGCCCAGTGATGCCGCAATGTCTTTTTAGAGGTGCCGCTTGAAATTTTCAGCATCTATCCGCAAGGCAATTACTTTCGCCGCCTTCGCACTTGTGTGTGCGCCGATTATTTCTGCCGGCGCCCTGAATCCTGACGTCATCGCGCTGTTTCCAAAAAATGCCGGCGAATTCGCCTACGCCGATCTTCACCAGGCGCGCCAATTCCCGTGGTTCAAGCAATTTCAGGAACAGGTCCTGCCAGAACGATTCCGTCAATTTGAGCAATTCCTTACCACTGCAGGCATCAACCCAAATTCGCAGGTCGAAGGATTGGCGTGGGCTCTCGTTCCGGTGAGCATGAGTTCTGAAAACGCCGCCAACTCCACGCCCACCGCCGACCAAATTGTCGGCATTGCGCAGGGCCAATTCGATCCGAATGCCGCGGCCACGTATTACAAAGGTCAGAAGCTCGCGACGTTCGAGGTCCAGGGATTCAAACTTTACGGCTTTGGCGCTGGCACCGATGCCAACGACCTCTGCTTTATGTTTATCGACGGTGGCACTGCGGCCTTCGGCCAGCGCAACCTGCTCGAGCGCATGATCGCCGTGCGCAAGGGCACCGAAGAGAGCCTCCTCCGCAACACGACGATGGCGGATCTGATTCGCCAAGCCAATGGCCAGGGAGTTTTCTGGGCAGCGCTCAGCAGCGCCTACACCCGCCTGGCGATCAATCAGCTCCTTCCACAAGCAACGCAATTCCCGCAGGCGGCAGACTTAATCGCAAAGGTCAACGCGCTCCTGATCAGCGTGCAGGGCACCGGCAACATCGAGGCCGATTTCCGCGCGCTCTGTGCTACTCCCCAGGACGCAGCGACGATTTCACAATTGCTCCAGGCAGGACTGCTGATGGAGCGTTATCAGGCTGGCCAATCCAATCCTGAACTCGCGCGCATGCTCGATAGCGCC